>JANOEF010000644.1:0-6354 GCA_031413075.1 Acidobacteriota bacterium
CGAAAGGAACAGAAGCACAAATCCACAACCTCTTAAAATTTGTCCCGGCCGAACATCTGGCAGGATTGGACAAAATTCGTTTGGTTGATTTTATCAAAACGCCCCAGATAAAAGGCGTAACTGTTCCGCTCAAAGGTGACTTACCGGGTCTCTATCATCCAAAAGTCCAAAATACGAAGGCCTATTTAGAGGTTTCGATGGGAGCGCTCCTTCAACCAACCGAGGGCTTTACCAAACGAATCATGGCTAAACAGGGTTTTAAGGGTAATTTAGCCGGAATTATTTTCGGTCTGGTCGGGCAACATTATTATTTAACCCTTCGACATTCGGTTAAAAAAACTAATCTCGAACCCCAAATTAGGCAATACGCCGAAAAGAATTTGAAAGCCTGGAGTCAGATCCAAAATAAAGGCAGTTTTCGAGCAAAATTATTCAAACCGCTTCAACCAATTTTTGAACGATTGGCTAAATGGTTGAATAAAAAACAGATGCAGGCGCAAAAAGCCGGAAAGTAAAAGGAAAAGAAAACCATGAATTTTTGGCTGGTCAAACAGGAACCCGCAGCCTATTCTTTTAATAATTTAATGGCGGATGGTAAAACCGATTGGACAGGCGTCCGTAATTATCAGGCCCGCAATAATTTACGCGAAATGAAGGGCGGAGATAAAGTCCTCTTTTATCACTCGGTTTCGGAAAAAGCCGTGGTCGGCGTGGCCGAAGTTTCGATTGAAAATTTTCCCGACCCGACCGATGAAAAATGGCTGGCGGTTGAACTTAAAGCGATCGAAAAACTACCAAACCCTGTTTCGTTAGACCAAATCAAAACTTCTAAATTATTGGAAAACATTGCTTTAATCAAACAATCAAGACTTTCGGTGATGCCGCTCAAGAATTATGAATTTGATGAAATCTTAAAATTAAGTGAATAGTGAATAGTGAATTGTTAATTGTTAATTGTTAATTGTTAATTGTTATGCTGCATTCAGTTTTTACTTATCACAAATCCCTAAAAAATGTTAAAAGAAGCCCTGGAATATTATTCCGAACTATTACAAGACGAAGAGTTGGCGGAATCATCCCGAAAGATGCTGGACGCCAAACTGGAAGAAGCAAAATTGATTTTTGGCGGTCGGCGTTTAACTCCGTATCTGCGCCCGCATTTCGTTTTGGAATCGGACTGGAAACGCGTCATTGGCATTTGCGAAACCATTTTCGGCGCCCTCCAAAAAGTTAAGGACGCTGCTATCGGCAATGATGATTTGCTAAATGAACTGGGAGTTCATGGGATTGAACGAGAGTTGGTAGAAATTGATCCGAAATACAAACAGGTTTCAGCCTCTGCCCGACTTGATTCATTTTTGACCGATGGAACTTACAGCTTTGTCGAACTCAATGGTGAATCGCCGGCGGGGATCGCATTTTCCGATTCTGCCAGTAAGATTTTTCTGAATCTCCCGATTGTCAAAAAGTTTGGTGAAAAATACGAATTCCGCACTCTTGAGGGCTCGACCAAAATGCTCGATGTATTGCTCAGGGCCTACAAAGAATTTTCTGACGAAGCTCCTAAATCTAACCCAACTATTGCGATTATTGATCTAAAGGATTTACCAACTATTAAAGAATTCGAGCTTTTTCGCGATTATTTTATTTCCGAGGGCTATCCTTCGATAATCTGTTCACCGGACGAAGTCGAGTTTTCAGATGGACGACTGCGGTGCGGCAAAACAGAAATTGACATTATTTATAAACGGCTTTTGGTCAATGAATATCTGCCGATAATTGAAAAATATCCGGCAATTTTGGATGCCTACCGTGCCGGCGCGGTCTGTATGGTCAACAGTTTTCAATCTAAAATTATTCACAAGAAAGCAGTTTTTTCTGTTCTGACGAACGAGCGATACGCCCATCTTTTTAACTCGGACGAGCTCGAAAAAATCCATGCTCACGTTCCCTGGACCCGCAAATTTAGAGATGAAACCACAATAAACAAAGGCGAAACAATTGATTTGGTCGAATGGACGCGGGCTAATAAATCAAAATTAGTCTTGAAACCAAACGATGATTACGGCGGTCATGGAATCTATATCGGCTGGGTTTCGGACGATAAAACCTGGGATCAAGCCATTGAAATCGCACTTAAGAATGGTGATTACCTGGTTCAAGAACGGGTCAAAACCTCGAAAGAAGAATTTCCGATGTTGGACGGCGACAAAATCATCATGAGCGAGCAATTAGTTGATCTTGACCCATTAATCTTTTACGGACGAGTCGGTTCGGCATTTACCCGGCTTTCAACCACTGAACTCGCTAATGTATCGAGCGGCGGCGGAATGGTGCCGACTTTTATTTTGAAGGATTAAAAAGGGAAAAGTGAAAAGGTGAAAAAGTTTTTGTCTTACTTGAAAACAGTTTTGCTTTAAGTCGAAATTCTTAAGGAAATATGACTTTGATATTTCCAACGTACTTTTTCACTTTTCCCCTATTTCACTTTTTCGCTTTACTATATGGACAAAGTTATCTTAATCACCGGCGCATCCAGCGGAATCGGCAATCATACCGTTAAACTTTTTCAATCGAAGGGTTGGAAGGTGGCGGCGACGATGCGGAGTACCGAAAAGGCCACGGATTTGCAAAAAATCGCAGATGTTGAATGTCTCCGTTTGGATGTCACAGATGTTGCCTCGATTCGATCTGCCATCCAAACGACTCTTGATAAATTTGGGCGGATTGACGCGATCGTCAATAACGCCGGGTATGGACTGGTTGGGACGTTTGAGGCTTCGACACCCGAACAAATCGAAAAACAATTTCAGACCAATGTTTTCGGCCTGATGAATGTTTGCCGAGAGATTGTGCCGTATTTTCGCGATCAAAAACGCGGCACAATCGTCAATGTTGCCTCAGTCGGCGGACGGATCACTTTTCCGCTTTACAGTCTCTACCACGGCACAAAATGGGCGGTTGAAGGTTTTTCAGAAAGTCTCCAATACGAACTTAAATCTTTCAATATTAAAATCAAAATCATCGAACCGGGTCCGATTAAAACCGATTTCTATGACCGTTCACAGGATTTGACGCGCAAAGAAGGTTTGACCGCTTACGATTCATTCATCGAAAAAGTAATGCCGAATATGCAAAAATCGAGCGAAAATGCTCCTGACGGTGAAATTGTGGCTCAAACAATTTATCGGGCGGTCAATGACGGGACTTGGAAACTCAGGTATCCCGTCAACACCAAAGGAATTTTATTTTTACGCCGATTTCTTCCCGACAGCATATTTATGATGATAATTCGGAATGTTCTCTCTAAATAATGCTTTACCTTTCACGACATTTCCTGACAAACATTTTACCTGTTTCTTGCGTCTGATGTTCTAGATTTTTAATTTTTAGGAGACTTTACAGATGAACGATGATGACGAACAAATCGGTAAATTATGGACACGGCGCAACTTTTTAGCCCTGGTTGGCGTGACCGGCGGATTGACAATTGCGGGCGGAACGGCTTATTCCAATCTGATTGAGCAAAAATTGAA
Organism: Acidobacteriota bacterium; assembly: GCA_031413075.1. Classification (GTDB taxonomy): domain Bacteria; phylum Acidobacteriota; class Blastocatellia; order Pyrinomonadales; family Pyrinomonadaceae; genus JAIBCC01. The sequence continues at coordinate 3,537 of JANOEF010000644.1, forward strand.
TATTTCCGAAACGATTTTGCCGCCTTGTATTGCCCGCCCCGAACAGACCGAAGGCCCTTATTTTGTGGACGAAATGCTTAATCGCACTGATATCCGCAAAGATACTAAAAGCGGAAAATTGAGTGCCGGAACGCCGTTTGAATTGGAATTTCGCGTTTCGGCGGTGCAAAATAATTCCTGCAAACCACTCGAAAAAGCCATAGTTGATATTTGGCATTGTGACGCGCTCGGAGTTTATTCGGGTGTGGTTGACCGCAGTTTTGACACGACCGGGGATAATTTTTTACGCGGCTATCAACTTACTGATGCTAAAGGAATTGCTAAATTTACCACCGTTTTCCCCGGTTGGTATTTCGGGAGAGCTGTCCATATTCATTACAAAATCCGGCATCAGAAAAACAATAAAAATTACGATTTCACTTCGCAGCTATATTTTGACGAAAAAACTTGCAACAAGGTCTTTGCCGATGCCCCTTACGCCGAAAAAGGAAGTCGTTTTGTCAAAAACGAAAGAGACGGAATCTATCGCCTGGGCGGAAGTGAAATGATTCTGAATTTGGAAAAATCGGGTGACGGCTACAAAGCTATTTTTGAAATCGGGGTGGAAACAGCTTAAAAGAATTGCCAGACAAGTTAATGATTTGTAAAATCGAACTGTTTTATCGGAGAAAATATGAAAAGATTTTTTTTGGGAAAGCAGATTATCTGTCTTTTTCTTTTATGTCTGTTTTCTGTTCAAGCTGTTATGTCCCAACGAATTACAGGAAAAACTTTTGCTACCCGTTCAGAGGTGATTGCCCGTAACGGAATGGCGGCGACCAGTCAGCCTTTGGCAACCCAAGTGGCGCTTGATATTTTGAAACAGGGCGGAAACGCGATTGATGCGGCGATTGCTGCAAATGCCACGCTTGGATTAGTTGAACCGACCGGAAACGGCATCGGCGGCGACCTTTTTGCGATAATTTGGGATGCCAAAACACAGAAACTTTACGGGCTAAATGCTTCAGGGCGTTCACCTTATTCGCTAACGCTCGACTATTTTAAAAAGAACAATATCAAACAAATTCCGGCTTACGGTCCACTTCCCGTTTCGGTTCCCGGAGCGGTTGACGGTTGGTTCGAGATGCACAAACGCTTCGGCAAACTCCCGATGAACGCAACCCTCGCGCCCGCCATTCGCTACGCTCGCGAAGGGTTTCCCGTCACCGAATTGATTGCTTATTTGTGGGAACGCGGCGTAAATAATTTCAGAGACGAAACAAAATATCCGAACTTCAAAGATACGTACACCATCAATGGAAAGGCCCCGAAAAAAGGCGAAATCTTCAAAAATCCGCGTCTGGCAAAGACGCTCGAAAAAATTGGCAACGAAGGTCGTGACGGGTTTTACAAAGGCGAAGTCGCCCGAAAGATTGACGCATTTTTCAAACGGATGGGCGGTTTTTTGTCTGAAAAAGATTTAGCCGACCACAAATCCGATTGGATCGAACCCGTTTCGACCAATTATCGCGGCTACGACGTTTGGGAACTTCCGCCAAATGGTCAAGGCATCGCCGCTTTACAGATGCTCAATGTTTTGGAGGCCTACGACTTTAAGAAAATACAATTCGGCAGTCCCGAACATATTCACCTTTTTGTCGAAGCGAAAAAACTCGCCTTTGAAGACCGCGCCAAGTTTTACGCTGATCCCGATTTCGTTAAAATTCCCGTCAAAGAATTGATTTCTAAGGAATATGCGAATGAACGTCGTAAGCTAATCAACCCTAATCGCGCCGCCCGTTCCTATGAAGCCGGCAATCCGGCGCTCAAAGACGGCGACACGATTTATCTGACCGTTGCCGACAAAGATGGCAATATGGTTTCGCTGATTCAGAGCAATTATCGCGGCATGGGTTCGGGAATGGTCGCGGATGACCTCGGATTTATTTTCCAGGATCGCGGCGAAATGTTTGACTTAACCGAAGGTCGCAACAACACTTACGCCCCGCACAAACGCCCGTTTCACACCATTATTCCGGCGTTCATCACCAAAGAAGGCAAACCGTTTATGTCTTTCGGTGTCATGGGCGGCGAGTTTCAACCGCTCGGTCACGTCCAAATTGTGATGAATATCGTAGATTTTGGAATGAACATCCAGGAAGCGGGAGACGCTCCCCGCATCGCCCATACCGGCTCATCCGAACCGACCGGCGAGCGTATGACAGACGGCGGAATTATTCAATTGGAATCAGGCTTTTCGCACGAATCAATCCGCGAATTGATGAAAATGGGACACACGATTCAGTTTGATTTAACGGGCTACGGCGGTTATCAGGCGATTAAGTTTGATGCAGGAAGTAAGGTTTATTACGGGGCTTCGGAATCGCGGAAAGATGGGCAAGCAGCGGGTTTTTAAGGCAAAAGCAGAGTTTCGTTATTATTTTAACAACTTCTGCATTTAGTTTATTATCTTAAATAGAGAAAATTATGGCACGACATAACCTTTTCGATACAGACACAGTTGCTTTAAATGACATTTTTACTAATGGCAGGCGTTATCAAGTGCCGCTGTATCAAAGGGACTATTCGTGGGGCGAAGAACAGTGGGATGATTTATGGGATGATATTTTAGCGGTTAGAAAACATAAAAATCGGGTTCATTACATGGGAGCAATCGTTCTTCAAGACTTACATGACAAACAATACTCAATCATTGATGGTCAACAACGTCTAGCGACACTAAGTATCATTGCGTTAGCCATAATTAAAAGAATTCAAGATCTAATAGATTTAGGCATCGAAGTTGAGGAAAATGAAGAGCGTAAAAAACTTTATATGG
>JANOEF010000645.1:0-2984 GCA_031413075.1 Acidobacteriota bacterium
AAAACGTCAAGCCCTGACAGCCAACGGAACGCAGTTAGCGTTCGTCTCAATGGCAGATGAAGAAAAAGCAAAAGATTTTTTCGCCCGTTACGGCGTCGAAGATTTACCGCGTTTCAGCGACCCGGAAAAGAAACTTTACAATGAATTCGGCCTGGAAACCGGCAGTTTCACTCAGGTTCTCGGGGTCAAGAGTTGGATTCGCGGACTCGGAGCCTTTAAACACGGAATCGGAACGCCGGTTGGCGATGTATGGCAGATGCCCGGCACATTTTTAATTCATAAAGGCAAAATTTTACAGGCATTTATCAACGAAAACGTTTCCGATGTGCCTGATTATGAGGGAATGGTTTGTGAAATTGGTTAATTTTCTTGAATTAAAAATTAAACGGACGTAAAATCACCACATGATTGCCACCGAATTAGATTTAATTTCAACTGTCAAAACACTTCCAAATAATTCTGTAACAAAGATTTATGGTGTTTCGTGGAAAGACTATGAAAATTTGGTGAGCCAAATGGAAAATTTCCCTGCCCATCGAATTTGGTTTGACAACAGAAAACTTTCAATTATGAGTCCTCAAACCAACCACGAAAAACCGAAAACATTATTTCACTCAATCGGTCGTTATTTATCAGACTATTTGGATTTAGAATTAGAAGATCTCGGTTCAACCACCTATAAATCTGAGTTTCAGAAAAAAGGAGCTGAACCTGATGTTTGTTTTTATGTCGAAAATGCAAAATTTATTATTGACTTAGATAATTTTGAGACGTCAGTTGTCCCGCCACGGGTGTAATTAAAAGTGTGACTTTTCAGGCGAAAAACGAGTAATTCTTCTGAGAGTTGAGTGTTGCCTGACTTGAGCGGGGGCAGAGCCGCCCTTCCTCACCTGTCATTTGTGTGAGCTGGTCTTTTGCCTCTTTTACAAGCTGAAGATTGACCACTCAACTAAAAGAAATTGGCAAGTCGGGAAGGGTTGTTCTACGCCCGCTTTTCTCAGGCTGAGTCACACTTTTAATTGCACCCTCCCGCCACCTGCTGTGGTTGTAGAAATTGACACCACCAACGATTCCTGGGACAAATTTCCGATTTATGCTACTTTTGGAGTTAAGGAAATCTGGCGTTATGACGGAATAGAAGTCAAGATTTACCAATTAGTTGAGAAAAAATATGAAGAGATTTCTAATAGTCTTTCGTTTCCGATCTTAACGGCCAAAGTGTTGACAGAATTTGTTTTACGCACCAAAACCGAAGGTCAAACTGCCATCTTACGCGATTTTAGACGTTGGATTAAGAATCAAATTTAGTAGTTAAGAATTGCCATCATTTGCTATCTTGGTTTAGATTTCTCTTGAAAAAACTCTTTCAAAGCAATCAATCGTTTTTTAGTTTCCCAAGCCAAAACTGTCTTCATAACCGGATGTAAAAGCCACCTCAAAAACTTCGGTTTGGCCGTAAAATTAACTTTATAAATAATTTCCGATTGATTTTCGCCGACGTCTGAATGACGAATCGAAGCGGCAAAAGTCTCGAACAACGGCGGGCGATTGAGCATTTTAACCGCGGCAACTTTTCCTCTTTCAAAACTGACATATTCAGTTCTCAAAGCAAACCCGCCTAAAATTGCTCTCCCCTGGCAGACCGAAATCGCCCCTTTACCAGACTCGGGAAATTCATCTTCAAGATAGGCTTTTTGCAAAAGAGTATCCCATTCCAGCCGACATTGGTAATCGTGAACCAAATCAAAAACTTCGATGGCTGAGACAGGGATGAATTCTTTTATTTCCACAGTTGGCAATTGTTTTTAGCTTTCCTTCAACACATCCAGCAATTTTTCGTGAATTCCGCCGAAACCGCCGTTTGACATGACCGCGACGACATCACCCTCAGTCATTTCGGGAGCAAGATGTTCGACAATAGCATCGGCATCAGGCAAACAAATTGCGGTTTTGCCTTGTAATTTAAGATCTTCAACCAATTCGTTCACGTCCAAAACTTTGCCGAGTTCCGAAGCCTTGGAAGTATTATAAACTCCTGCAATAACAACGTAATCTGCATAATTAAAAGCTTTAGCATAAGGCTCTTGGAAAATGGCGAGACGCGATGACCACGAGCGTGGTTCAAAAACTGCAATCAATCTTTTATCGTGATATTTCGTCCGCAACGCTTTCAAAGTTTCTAAAACTGCGGTCGGATGATGTGCAAAATCGTCAATGACGGTTACACCGCGTTCAACTCCGCGAATTTCGACCCGGCGCTTGACCGACTTGAACGTATCAAATGCCTCCTGAATTTTTTTCTTGCTGATGCCCCACGCATCCGCTGCAATGATGACCGCTAAACAGTTTTTGACGTTGAATTCCCCGATCAGACGGGTTTCGAACTCACCCCAACTATGCCCTTCCCGAAAAACAGTGAAACGCGTTTTGTCGCCCGAAAAATCAATATACCGTGCCTGCCATTGAGCCTCATCCGAAACACCGAAAGTCTCAACCTGAGTATGCAGTTTGCCCTGCATCTCGTCCAAAACCTCTTTGGCTACCGGCGAATCAATCCCAACAATCAAGCGCCCGTTTGACGGAATCAGATTCATCAGCCGGGAAAACTGATATTTAATTTCCCAGAGATCCCGATAAATATCGGCGTGATCAAATTCGACGTTGCCCACAATCGCAATTTCGGGCAAATAGTGCATAAACTTCGGCTTTTTGTCGAAATATGCCGTGTCATACTCATCACCTTCGATCACAAAATAATTGCTGTCCGTGACCCGAAAACTCGCGCCGAAATTCTGCACGATTCCGCCAACCAGAAAACTCGGATCGAGTCCCCCGACTTCTGCCACCCAGGTTGCGATGCTGGTCGTTGTAGTTTTGCCATGCGTCCCTGCGACAACCAAACTGCGCCGCCCGCGGATAAATTCTTCTTTAACGATCTCGGCTTGTGACCGATACAAAAGTTTGCGGTTCAGAACTTCTTCAAG
>JANOEF010000646.1:0-5777 GCA_031413075.1 Acidobacteriota bacterium
TCAGTAATCAGTAATTCACCTCGAATAGGTTAACGCTCTAAAAACAAGAAATACAATCTCTTATAATTCGGAGTTTCAAAGCTTCGGATGGTTAGCGTTCGTCAGCCATTTTACGTCTTTTGCTGATTAGAATTGAGAACCGTCTCAGAAAACTGCATCACAAATTTTTGTTTGTCTCTCGGTACAAGTTGACTTGCTCGGGCCTTTCTCCGGGGATGTGCAGTTGGACCACAAAATAATAGTTTGAGGTCGTTCTCTTTTACGATTATAATTGTAGGAAAGGAGTAGTTTTTATGGAAAATCAAATAGCAATTTTAGGGAAAAAATACTACGACGAACACCTCAAACAAATTTTAGAACCGGAACATAACGGAGAATTCGTCACCATTGACTACGAAAGCGGGCAATATTTTTTGGGCAAAACTGACGGAGAAGCTCTCCATAAAGGTAAAGAAGCATTACCCAATAAAATACTGTTTTTAGCTAGAATCGGCTTTAATGCAGTCCAAAAAATGGGAGGCTTTTATGGAGTAAGAAAGCGGGAAGGTTAGTGAAAATCAAGAACCGGCAATAGAAGTTGAATTTACCAATGGTTTGTGTTCCAAACAGTTCCTTAGCTGATTTAGATTTAGAAATAAGTTCTCAGGCAACAATTTACGGAGTCGGGACTCATACCGAAACATTCGGAGTTGCCGAAGCAGAAATAAAATGGTGTGGAAAACTGATTTCCGAAATTGCCGTTTATGTGAATGAAGGAAATGATTTTCTTTTGGGGACAGCACTTTTGGAAAATAAAGAGCTTTATATCAATTTCAAAACGGGAGAAGTTTTGATAACTGCTCATTAAATTTTTATTGCCGCCAAAACTTGTAATTTCAATCGCCAAATTTGTTCATTGATAAAGTAAAAAGGGTTCAAAATGATCGTTGATAATGCTCAAAAATGAGGGTATTATCAACGGTGTTGGAGTTAATAAATAGTTCGGTTGCTCGTGGTGAAATTCAAGTGGTCTAATTATGGAAGAACAAATTCCAACTCGATTTGAGAAAAACGTGGCAGGCGATTTCTACACTACCGGCGAATGCTTGGCGTGTGATGCTCCCGAATCTGAAGCTCGTGATTTGCTCGCGCCGTTAGAGGACGACAACTTTGACACTTACTTTGTCCGACAACCTGAAACTGCCGAAGAAATCGAACGTGCTTGTCGTGCGCTTGAAGTTTGTTGTGTTGCCGCGCTTCGCTATGGCGGAACTGACCCAAAAATAATTCGGCGACTTGGCAACGACCCGGAATACTGCGACCACTTATTGCCCGGCGGATTAGTTCCTCGCCCTGATTGGTTGGCAGAACAGCGCAACAACAATGCAGATTTGGAAAAACCTAAGTGGTGGCAACTCTGGAAAAAATAAAGAAGTTGCGTGTAAATAACGGCGCAACCGAACAATTCAATGGACGTGAGGGCGAAACAGCGACTTTGTTTTCGAGGCTTTTGGTGAACTCGAAGTTGCGTGGTGGCGGTTTCGCCCCACGTCATCTCAGCCGTTCAGCGTTTCGTGGTGAATTTAATACGCCTAAATTGTTCAGGCAGTTTATGGTTAAAACGACACCCGCCGCATTTATCGGTTAGAATGTTTTGTAGTTTTCGGTTGTATCCTGTTGCTTGAATCCAAAAATTAGGAGTTACTCAAATGAAAGTTCTGGCTGTCGCTTTATTTCTCTTTGTTTTGCTTAGTTCATCGGTTGAATCTTTGTCCGCACAAGACAACTTGGAGCGTTCGGTTGCGATGATGGGAAAAATCGGTTCGGCTAATTCTCCGAGTTTTTCGCCCGACGGAAAGACGCTTGCCTTTGTTTCAAATTTGAATGGAATTCCGCAAGTTTGGACGATGCCCGCAAGTGGCGGTTTTCCAAAATTAGTCACGGCTTTTGATGACCCCGTAGGATTTGTTACTTGGTCGCCCGACGGTCAATGGCTCGCCTTTAATGTCGCTCCGGGCGGCGGTTTGAACGAGCAGATTTACATTGCGTGTCCCGACGGGAGCGAGTTGCGGCGTTTGACCGAAGGCGGCAAAGAAAACAATTTTCTTGGTGATTGGACACGCGACGGAAAATATTTTTTTTTCTCGTCAAATCGGCGCGATCCGGCTTCAACCGATTCGTATATGCTCGACGTAAGAAGCGGCTCGATGCGAATGATAGCCGAAAACAAAGGCACGGGCGGCATTAACGAAGTCAGCCGCGACGGTCGCCGCGCAGTCGTCAGCCGCCTCCTCAATCGCGGCAACAACAATCTTTATCTGATTGATGTCGCAACCGGCAAAGAAGCCTTGCTCACGCCGCACGAAGGAGCAGGCAGTTTCGGCGGAGCGCAGTTCACGCCGGACGGACGGACGATTTATTTTGCTTCAAACAAAGACCGCGATCTGCTTGCACTGGCCCGCGTCAAAATTGACGAAAACGGACAGCCCGGCGCGATTGAGACGGTCGCCGAAAGAAACGACGGCGAATTATCTAGCGGAGTGATGAGTGACGATGGCGCGATGATGGTTTTGATTTGGAACATCAGCGGACGCAGCGAACTCGCGTTTTACGATGTGAAAAATAATCGAATGACGGCAGGACCGAAATTACCCGCAGAGATTGCCGGAGGTTTTGATTTTACCGACGACGGTCAGCGCGTTGCGATGGTTCTTTCCGGCTCGGCTTCGCCCGCCGACATCTGGACGCTCGATTTAAGCACGAAACAATTTACGCGAGTAACCGACAGCCCGCACGCCGGAGTTGACCTGACAAAAATGGTTCGCCCGGAACTTGTCGAATACACAGCGCACGACGGCTTGAAATTAAGCGGTTGGCTTTACAAACCGCGCGGCGCAAACGGCGCAATGCCGATGGTTCTCAGCTTTCACGGCGGCCCCGAAGGGCAAGAACGTCCCGGTTTCAATTCAACTTATCAAGCCTTGCTGATGCGCGGCATCGCGGTCTTTGCGCCGAACGTGCGCGGCTCTTCGGGTTTCGGCAAAAAGTTCGTCAATCTCGACAACGGCGCGCTGCGCGAAAATGGCATTAAAGACATCAAAGCGACGGTTGATTACGTTATCAAAAGCGGAGTCGCCGACGCGAAACGAATCGGCATCATGGGCGGCAGTTACGGCGGTTATATGGTGATGGCTGGATTGACCGAATATCCCGAACTGTTCGCCGCCGGTGCAAATCTTTACGGCGTTACGAATTTTGAAACCTTTTTCAAACACACACAGCCGTGGATGGCGGCAATCTCGAAGATCGAATACGGCAATCCCGAAACCGAAGTCGAGATGCTTCGCAAACTTTCGCCAATTCACCGCATTGACCGCATCAAAGCTCCGGTTATCGTTCTGCACGGCGCGAATGACACAAATGTTCCGGTCATCGAAGCCGAACAAGTGGTCGAAAATTTGAAACGGCGCAATGTGCCGGTCGAATATGTTTTGTTCGCCGACGAAGGACACGGCTGGCGAAAAACGCCGAACCGGATTCGCTCAGCGGTTTCAATCGTCAAGTTTTTTGAAACGCATCTAAAAGGCAATTGAATAACAAAATGGCATTGATGGTGTCGAAAAGGCAAGAGTGATTGTTGCGAAAAACACGCCGACCAAATCAATGGACATGAGGGCGCGGGCAACGACCTCACAGTTATCAGTCAACAGTTATCAGTTACCAATATTTGTTATCTATTCACTGTTGACTGATAACTGCAAAGGTTTCGCCTCACGTCAACTCAACCGTTATGCTTCTTTTATATCGCACACTTGAGGTAATTTGGATTGATGTTTCCGATTGAAAACGAGATTTTGAGAGATTGGTTTTTGGAATCTTTCCCGACTGCACCTTGCGGCGAGAACTTCATTTCAACGGTTGGCTCTGAACCATTTTCAGAAAGCACTTTTGACGATTTATTGCGGGCGGGTGGCTTGGAAGTTTTTAGCATATGCGACGAAACCGATGTTCTTATCATCGGGCGCGACTTTGGGCAGGACGAAACCGACGAACAATCTTTTAATATCTTGCTTGAACATCGCGGTGGGCAGGAGTTGAGAGTTTATTCGCAAGAAATGTTTTTGGCGCATTGGTTTTCCGGATGTGACCCATTTGAAGATGAAGGTGTTGCAATGGCTTTTACAAAAGGACATCCAGCACTTGAGTTTATTTCAAATAGCTGGTTCGGATGGCTCAGCACTTTTGTCAAATTTGGCAACGGCAGCGAAGTTTCGTATATTGACGCTCCGAATACGGGAGTTTTGGGACATTTGGGTTACAAAGTTGGTGAGCGAGGCTTGAAGGCGACAGAACGTAGAACGATTTTAACCGAAGTTTTCAATTCCAAGTTGCCGAACATAAATTCACAGGAATATATGCAAGGTTGGGGACAGCCGAAATCAAAAAAAAGCCTGAAAAAAATGGCTGATAGTATGGTGGCGTTTTGCCGAAGCCAAAAGAGGCGCTGCAACGATTTAGCGGCATCTCATTACGAGGAAGATTTGAATTGGTTACGTAAGACCTTTTACGCTGGACGTTTTAATTTTCGTTGGGCGAAAACCTACGTTGAGTAGCCCTTAATGATGGAAGGCATAACATAATCAATAGCAGTGAAGGCGAAACATCGACTTTTTTCTCAACGGACTTTGCTTCCCCGACGTTGCTTATATGCGGTTTCACCCCACATCATCTCAACCATTGGTATCTTGATTGCGATTCGAGAGTCAGCAAGCCCGAATCAAAAATAAAGCCGCAGTCCAACGTTTTTTGACTTGGAGTTGCGAATATTCAGTTTACAGCTGTGTCACCAACATTATTGGTTCATAGCGCCGGTTCTATTCATCGGGCGAGCCGAATCTCATCCGTATAACTTTCGTCTTTTGTTTTTTTGATGTGCCCTTCCGTTTCCGGTTCGGGCTCAAAGGATTCTTTTTATGATTCGTCTATTTCTGATCAGTTTTGCTCTGCTCACAATAGCTTTCACCGCGTCTTTTGCTTTTGCCCAAAAGATTGATTTAACGGTTGACGTCTCCAAGCCGGGGGCGAAGATTGACCGCAACATTTTTGGACAATTCGCCGAGCATCTCGGCAATGGAGTTTATGAGGGAATCTGGGTCGGCCCCGGCTCTTCTATCCCGAACACGCGGGGCATCCGCAACGATGTGGTCAAGGCGCTGAAGGCAATCAAAGTGCCGAACGTGCGTTGGCCGGGCGGTTGCTTTGCAGACGAATACCACTGGCGCAAAGGAATCGGCTCTCAACGGACAGTGACACTCAACCCGAACTGGGGCGGCGTGATCGAGCCGAACACTTTCGGGACTCACGAATTTTTTGACTTTCTCGACCAGATCGGTTCCGAGGCATTTCTCTCAGTCAATGTCGGTTCCGGAACCGTCCAGGAAGCGGCGGAGTGGCTGGAATATCTGACTGCGGCACAACCAACCACCTTATCGGCAGAGCGCACCGCCAATGGACATCCTGACCCCTACAAGATTGCCTATCTCGGGATCGGTAACGAAAGCTGGGACTGCGGCGGCAATATGTCACCCGATTATTATTTGAGCCAGCTCAAAATTTTCAGCCGCTTTGTCAGAAACTATAATCCGGCACAGCAGAGCAACCAGCAGATGCTCAAGATTGCGGTTGGCCCCGGCGGCGATGAACAACGTTTCACCGACTATACCGAAACGATTATGAAAGCCTGGCAGAATCGCCAGTGGAGCTGGGATATGCAGGGGCTCTCGCTTCATAACTACACG
>JANOEF010000647.1:0-8732 GCA_031413075.1 Acidobacteriota bacterium
ATTACGAATTACGAATTACGAATTACGAATTACGAATTACGAATTACGAATTACGAATTACGAATTACGAATTACGAATTACGAATTACGAATTACGAATTACGAATTACGAATTACGAATTACGAATTACGAATTGCGAATTGCGAATTACGAATTACGGATTACGGATTACGAATTACGAATTACGAATTACCAATTACCAATTACCAATTACCAATTACCAATTATTCAGCGTTAACCTCTATTTTGAAACAACCGTATATTGAATCCGCCGATTTCTGAATCTTCCGTCTTCGGTAGCATTATCCTCGATCGGCTGTCTCGGTCCGTAGCCTTTGATTTGGAATGTTTCCGATTTTATGCTGAATTTAACCATTGCATCTCTGACGGCTTTCGCCCGGTTTTCCGAAAGCGGCACATTTTTGACGTCTTTCCCGACATTATCGGTATGTCCGCCAATTTCAACAACGGTACTTCCCGGAAGTTTTTTGATAAACATAGACGCCCTCTCCACAAATTTCATATCTAACGGCTTAATGACGAATTTACCGCTGTCAAAATTGACAATGTAAAGATTCATGGCAAACAATACTTGTTCCACGGTATATGGGGTTCCGGCGAGATCGAGTTTTTCGAGTCTGGCCAACTCGGTGTAAGCACATGTTGCCTGTTTAGCATATTCGCCTTTTTTAAACTCGAAGCACTCATTCGGGATCTCGGGCGGACGACATTTAGCGGTCAGCTCTTTTTTATCGCCCTTGGCACCGGAAACATCCTGAACCGAACATTTGAAATTCGGATTTTTAATTTCAATCTTTCTCGGCCCAACCTCGACCGCCTCTATTTTAGCCGATCCCTTATCATCGGTCATCCCGGCGTTTTTGTTGTCAACCCAGACCTCGCTTTTGGGCGGAGCATTGACTATCACGACTTCAAATCCGCCGACCGCAACTGATGCCGGCGAGCATTCAACCGACTTTTCAATTAGCGCATCGCCATCTGCTCCGGTCACCTCAATCGGATTGCACTTAAAACTGGGATTAATAAAGGTAAGGGTTCTTTTTCCGGCTTTCAAAACCGGCAATCTAATTCCGTCAGCGGAACTGACCCCCCAATAGGAATTGTCAACCAAAACATCGGTGCCCGGTTTGACGCTTTTTAAGCGAACCTCAAACCCGGTTCGATTGATGAAAAGGAGATAAACCAAGGCCATCACGGTCACCGCAAACAAAAACATACACGTCAGGCCGCCAACTGTCCATAACCAACTGGGGATGCTGCTTTTATTTGCTGCCTCTTCTTTTTGCTCTTCGACTTTGCTTTTGGTTGGTTTCGGCTCTTGAAATTTCACCTTTTCGCTTTCAGGTAAATAGATAAATGGTGTCGTTTTACCGTGATGCTGCTGGCGTGGTCCAAAATCGTCATCGAGAGACTCTTCGTGAGGATTCGATTGACTACCTCGCAGGTTAATATTAGCCTCCGTCATTCCCCAGTCGCCATCCTTCGGTTTACTGCCCGGCGGGGTCGGCGGTTTCGGGGTGTTATAAGACGTTTTGTTCCAATCTTCCTGATAATGAAGGTCTTTTGGCGAGTAGTTATAATTAGTTTTTTCCCAATCATTCGACCCTCCCTGACGGTCTGCCTTCGGCATTTTTATATTCGGTGTGGTTTCCGAAAAATCATCGGGTAACGGTTTTGGCTTTTTGGAGTCACTCACGGGCTTTCTCTCCTTTTTCGACTAAAATCTAAGTTGGTAAAATGCCAATAGCAAAATACACACTTTTTTGCATTTTTCAAAGCTAGAACACAGGCTCCCCCGGTGTCAAGCATTTATGCACTTTCACACCATTGTCGCGTAATTTGGTGACGATATGCAAACATTTTTTCTAGTTTCGGCAAAATAGCGAACGGCGCTACCATCCGGCCCACAAACCACATCGGCGGTTCGAATTCGATTTCATCCCGCAAAATTGCGCCGTCCTCATGCGGCAAAACCAGGTGTTGATGTTGCCAGCGACGGAAAGGTCCCGAAATTTGCACATCTTCGAACATCCTTGGCGGTTCATATTTGGTATGCTCCGCCACCCAGCGGGCCGGAATCAAGCCGAAAATTTTGGTTTCGATGATGGCTTGCGAACCGATCCGGGAAATATCGGCTTTTTGAATAATCTGTGCCTTTTCCCAGGGCGGTACCAATCGTTCAAAAGCATCCGAAAGTTCGTGAAAGGCAAAAACTTTTTCCGGAGCGGCGTGAATAACTGATTCTTTAACAAATTGCATAATTGATAAAAAAAGATTGCGTCATTCAAAACAAAAAGGCAAGGCTGCCCGACCTTGCCCATTGTTTATTTGAGAACTATCCGCTAATCAGCTAGAGCATTACCTTCGGTATCGAGGGTTTTGATAGCAAACCCAAGTTCTTTAAGTTTCGGTTCTATTTCTTTTTTATCTCCGACGATGACAATAGCCATTTTCGAAGGATCGAGATATTTCTGAGCTACCCGATTGACATCAGCCACTGTCACCGCGTTAATTTTGGTAATGTAGTCGTTGAAATAAGAATCCGGCAAGCCGTAAACTACGACATTTGAAAGTTGACCGGAAACCTGTCCGATGGTTTCAAATCCTGCCGGAAACCGTCGGATGATGTTCTGTTTATTTTCCTGTAACTCCTGAGCAGTGACCGGAATCGCGCCGCGAATGCCACTGAGTTCTTTCATAAACTCGGCAATCGCTTCTTTGGTGACAGCGGTTTGAACATCCGCTGAAGCCGTAAAGGGTCCGGCGCCGCGCCGAAAAGCAAAGCCCGAGCCGGCACCGTAGGTATAACCTTTATTTTCACGCAGATTCTGATTGAGCCGCGAAGTAAATCCGCCGCCGAGAATCGTATTCATAATTTGAATCGCGTAATAATCAGGATTACTTCGCTCGACTCCGACCTGACCGATCGAAACTACCGATTGCGCCGCGCCGGGTTTGTCAACCAGGTAAATTCCCGCTTTTTCCATCCCGCCGGCGTTTGGAAGGCTGTTGCTTTTGACTTCCCCCGCTTTCCAATTGGCAAAGGTTTTTTCCAATTTTGGAATCAGGCTTTGACCGTCCACATCACCGACCACGATTAAAACGGCATTATTCGGACGATAAGTTGATTCATAAAAACTAACCAGATCATCCCGCTTCAAGGCTTTGACGCTGTTTTCGTCACCCGAGAGCTGTTTGCCGTAGGGGTGATTGCCGTAAAGCAATTTGTTATAAACCAGATTAGCGACCGCGTTCGGGTCAGATTTTCGTTGCGTAAATCCGACCAGAGTTTGACGACGGGCAGTTTCAAGTTCAGTTTCAGGAAAACTTGAATTGACCATGACATCGGCATAAATGTCTAAGGCCTGATCCAAATTTTTAGTTAGCGTGGACATCGAAACGCTGGTTGAATCCCAGGCCGAACCCGCAAAAACCGAGGCTCCGATGGATTGTAATTGATTGGCTATTTCAACTGCCGAACGGGTCTTGGTGCCCTTGTTAAGTTGGTTTGAGGTCATCCCCGCGACACCATTTTTGCCTTCCGGCTCAAAGGTGGCGCCCGTCTTAAAAACCATATTCATTGAAATAATCGGTAATTCGGTTTGTTTGACGGCCCAAACTTCTAATCCATTGGAAAGTTTCATTTTCTCAATGGCCGGCAGGGCAAATTTGGGATCTGCCCCCGGTTTCGGCAAATTAGAAAAGTCTTCTTGACCCTCATCTTTTTTCTTACCGTCACCGGAGGTTGGCTGATTGGCTTTGGCATCCATTTTAACCGCACTCTGGCCCGGCACATAACTCATCACCAACCGATTATTGGTTAAATAAGTATCAGCCACCCTCATCACATCCTGCGGTGTGACTTTTCGATAATCATCCAGCTGTTTTTGAAAAAGATCGGGTTTACCGTAAAACGTCGCGTTGCCATTTAACTGGTCAGCTTTTCCGAGCACGGTTTGCAATCCAAAAATAGTCTGCGACTCAATCACATTCAAGGCGCGAGCCATTTCTTCAGCCGTTGGCGGCTCTTTTTTGAGACGCTCGATTTCAAAGTTAATTTCCTTTTCAATCTCGTCCAGAGTCTTTTGCGGACGGGCGGTGGCCGTCACTTGAAAACTTCCGGCAATCTCGCGGGTGCCGTGACCGGCCGAGGCGTTTTGAGCAATTTGTTTACCGAAAACCAGATTGCTTTGCAAACGTGAACCACGTCCCGATGAAAGAATCGAACCCAAAATATCCAACGCCTGCTCATCCGCATTCCCTTGCCGGACGGTATGCCAAACCATATACAAACGCGGCAGCGGCACGTTATCTTCGACCGTCAGCCGGGTTTCCTTGTCTATTTTGGGGATGGCCGGATTCGGACGGGTAATGTCCGCGCCTTTAGCAATCGAGTTAAAATATTTTTCAACCCATTGTTTAGCTTGTTTGGCATCAAAATCTCCGGCAATGACCAGCGAAGCATTATTCGGAACATAATATTGTCGGAAAAAGCCTTTGACATCGTCCAGCGACGCGGCCGATAAATCATCCAACGAGCCAATCGTCGTCCAATTATACGGATGACCTTTCGGATACATGAGCTCCGTGATCTTTTCAAAAGCCGTGCCGTAAGGCTGATTATCAACCCGTTGGCGACGTTCATTTTTGACCACATCCCGTTGATTATCGAGCTTTTCCTGCGTCATCGCGTCAAGCAAGCCGTTCATCCGATCAGCTTCCAGATAGAGAGCCAGTTCCAAAAAGTTTGACGGCAAAACTTCATAATAATTGGTGCGGTCTGAATTGGTCGAAGCATTATTAATGGCGCCCGTATCGCGCAGTGGTCCATCGAACCCCATTGGAATATTCTTTGACCCTTCAAACATGAGGTGTTCAAAAAGGTGCGCAAAACCTGTTTTTCCAACCACTTCGTTTTTTGAACCAACATGATACCAGACATTAACAGCCACAATCGGGGTTGATTTATCCTGATGCAAAACTACCCGAAGCCCGTTTTTTAAACGGTATTCTTCGTGTTGAATCGGTGGTAAATTCGTTTTACTTTGTCCTAAAATTGTCATCGGCAGCAACAAAGCAAACACTAAGAAAGAAAGCGAAAATTTCCTTAACATTGCAAAACTCCTTGTTCATTTTAAAGTATAGAATAAACCACAAATGACGCGCTTTGTAGTTTAAGGGGAACCTTCGCCATTTTGCAGATTTGTTTTTGGTATCCATTAAGACGAGGAAAGCCGCCGTTAAGTTTCACTTTTTCAAAAAATAAAAAGGCAAGACCGTTCGACCTTGCCCCTTCGTTTTTGTAAACTTTGAATCCTATTCCGCCAGAGCATTACCTTCGGTATCGAGCATTTTGATAGCCCACCCGAGGTCTTTCAGTTTTGCTTCAATTACTTTCCGGTCACCGACAATAACAATCGCCATCTGTGACGGATCAAGGTATTTATTGGCCACCCGATTGACATCAGCCACCGTCACCGCGTTAATTTTGGTGATGTATTGGTTGAAGTAACTATCCGGCAAACCATAAATCAGCAAGTTTGAAAGCTGACCCGAAATTTGTCCGGCGGTTTCAAATCCTTGCGGAAAACGCTGGATGACGCTTTGCTTATTATATTCAAGTTCTTTTTGGGTCACCGGAATTGTTCCGCGGATGCCGTTCAGTTCTTTCATAAACTCGGCCACCGATTCTTTAGTGACCGCTGTCTGAACATCCGCCGAAGCTGAAAACGGCCCGGCCCCTTTGCGGAACGAAAACCCGGAACGAGCCCCGTAGGTGTAGCCCTTTTCTTCACGTAAATTAAGATTCACCCGGGAAGAAAATTGCCCGCCCAGCATTGTATTCATAACCAGTAGCGGCACATAATCAGGGTTATCGCGCGAAACGCCGATTTGCCCGATAGTCACTACCGATTGCGCCGAATTCGGTCGGTCAACCAGATAAATGCCGGGTTTGGCAACATTTGTCGCCGCCGGAATCTTAGTTTCCGGCACCGGAGACGCTTTCCAGTTAGCAAAGGCTGATTCGAGTTTGGCTTTTAAGCCGGCCATCGTCGTCTCACCAACCACGATCAAAGTTGCATTATTCGGACGATAATAAGTTTCATAGAATTTAACCAAATCATCGCGAGTAATCGCTTTGATCGAAGCCTCCGATGAAACTTGACCGTAGGGGTGTTCTTTGCCGTAGAGAACCGAATTAAAGGCAATGTCTGCAATTGCGTTGGCGTTGGTTTTACGTTGCGTGAGTCCAACAATCGCTCTTTGCTTGATCGGATTTAATTCAGTCTCCGGGAAAGTCGGATTAACAATGACATCCGAATAAATTTCCAAGGCTTTATCCAAATGTTTGGTCAGCGTGGTGGTTGAAACACTGCTCGAATCCCAATTTGAACCGGCGCCGACATTTGAGCCGATCGCTTGCAATTGATTAGCAATCTCGACCGCGTTCCGGGTTTTCGTGCCTTTATTTAATAGTTCAGCCGTATATTCGGCAAGTCCCAGTTTCCCGGCTCCTTCAGAAGTTCTTCCGGATTTAATCACTAAATTCATCGAAACGATCGGCAATTCGTCCTGGCGGACCAACCAAACTTCTAAACCGTTTGAAAGTTTGGCTTTTTCAATCGCCGGCAGCGCGAATTTCGGATCAGGTCCAGGTTTCGGCAAATTAGCAGTTTGGTCAACTTTGACGGCTTCTTTCTTGGCGGCGGTCGAAGTTGGCTCATTGGCCGCCGGATTAAAGCGTTGTCCGCCGCCGGCTTTCGGTAAATACGACATAATTAACCGATTTGAGTCCAAATATGTTTTAGCAACTCTTTGAACATCTGCGGGTGTCACCCGGCGAAACCGTTGTAAATCTGCCTCAAAATTGTCGGCCTTACCGTCAAAAGTCAAATAACTGTTCATCTGGTCGGCTTTACCGAGAATATTTTGCATTCCGAAAATCGTTTGTGATTCAATCACATTCAAAGCGCGGGATAATTCTTCGGCCGTCGGCGGTTCATTTTTTAGGCGTTCAATTTCACCATTGATTTCTTTTTCGATTTCTTCCAGAGTTTTACCCGGTCTGGCATTGACTTGAACCTGAAAGGCACCGGCTATTTCACGGGTCTGATGACCGGCAAAAGCACTTTGCGCCAATTGTTTGGTATGAATCAAATTACTTTGGAGGCGCGAACCACGCCCCGACGACAAGACAAATTGGAGCATATCGAGCGCCGGTTTATCGGGATGACTTTCTTTAACCGTGTGCCATACCATAAACAACCGCGGCAACGGAACATTATCTTCGTAACTCTTGCGAATTTCCCCTTTTAAGGTCGCTTGAGCAGGATTTGGCCGAGTAATCGGTTTTCCGCCCGGAATCTTACCAAAATATTTTTCTACCCAGGTTATCGCTTGTTTTTCGTCAAAATCTCCGGCAATAACTAAACTCGCATTATTCGGAACATAATATTGACGGAAAAAATCTTTGACATCATCCATCGAAGCGGCGGATAAATCTTCTAATGAGCCGATTGTCGTCCAGCTATATGGATGCTCTTTCGGAAACATTATTTCTCCGATTCGCTCGAAAGCCGTTCCGCCCGGAACATTGTCAACCCGCTGACGTCGTTCGTTTTTGACCACATCCCGTTGATTATTGAGCTTTTCCTGAGTCATAGCTTCGAGCAGTCCACCCATCCGGTCAGCTTCCATAAAGAGAGCCAGTTCTAAAAAGTTCGATGGCAACACTTGATAATAATTGGTGCGGTCACTATTGGTTGATCCGTTGATAGTGGCTCCGGCTTCTTGCAAGGGTTTGAAATAATCATCATTGTAATTCTTTGAGCCTTGGAACATCATATGTTCAAATAGGTGCGCAAACCCGGTTTTGCCGACCACTTCATTTTTTGAACCAACGTGATACCAGACATTAACGGCCACGATCGGAGTTGATTTATCCTGATGCAAAACCACTCGTAATCCGTTCTTTAAGGTCACTACTTTGTTATTTAATTTTGGTAATTTAGTCTCGCTTTGTCCCAAAACAGTCATTGGCAGAAACAAAGCTAGCGCTAAGAAAAACAGCTCAAACTTCTTCAACATTGAAAAAAACTCCTTTTTTAATTGTCATGTTAATTGTTTAATTGTAAAATTTTTAATAGACTCAATCCACCCCGTTGGAGCTCTCATTTTGAGCACTCATCATTAGGTGGGGTTATTTTATTTTGATAAAAAAGACACAAAAAAGAAAGGTGAGGTTTCACAATTGGGTGGTAATTTTACAAATCTTTACAAAAAAGTAAAAGATAGGATTGAGACGATACCGCCACGTCTTTTTGACCGGTCGTAAGGGTTCTCCTGATGCTAGTTTATTGGTCATCTACGGCGACTTTCCGGACTTTTTAGATAGTCTAATTTTTATTTTTTTTCTCCCCGCCACCGCCCCAAGAATCTTCTTGTTTCAATGGCCGTTCTCTGGTAACGAAGCTGAACTGTTCAGACAGCAGGTCTGGATTTGAAAAGCAAGCATCAATGCACAATTAACAATGGACAATGGACAATGAAGAAAACCCAAAAACCCAAGTTAAGTAAAAGAAATTAAATAACATACTCCATTAAGGTAAAATCGCATAGGATAATTTCGGCATTGTTGGATGCCTTAAAAGTCTCTTTTGGTCAATCTCTGTGGCTAATGATGGCTGTTTCAAGGGATAGAATTTGGTGT
>JANOEF010000648.1:0-9022 GCA_031413075.1 Acidobacteriota bacterium
GTAATCGAAGGCAAAAAATTAAATCTCAAAAAACATAAAACTGATGAGACGGGAAAATATAAGTTAAAGGACGAGGCGGTTGCCGATCTGGAAAAAAATATTGAGCGGCTGGCCAAACTCCAGGACGTGCTGTATGCCCAAAATCATCACGCCTTGCTAATTATTATTCAGGCTCTGGATGCGGCCGGAAAAGACGGACTCATCAAGCACGTCATGACCGGACTCAATCCGCAAGGTTGTCAGGTTTTTTCTTTCAAAGCTCCTTCGCCGGAAGAACTCGACCACGACTTTTTGTGGCGGGCATCAAAATCGCTGCCTGAACGCGGACGGCTCGGCATTTTTAACCGCTCGTATTACGAAGAGGTTTTAGTTGTTCGGGTGCATCCGAATTTCCTGCAAAATCAACCGCTGCCGACCAAAACCAAGACGGACAAAAAGGTTTGGGAAAAGCGTTTTGAAGACATTCGGAACTTTGAAAAATACCTCACCCGGAATGGTATTCACATCCTCAAAATTTTTCTCAATGTCTCAAAAGACGAACAGAAAAAACGATTCCTGGAACGCATTGATCTACCCGAAAAAAATTGGAAATTCTCGGCCGCCGATTTGAAAGAACGTGCCCTCTGGGACGATTATCAAAGGGTTTATCAAGAAGCAATGGAAGCAACTTCGACCGGCAAAGCGCCGTGGTATGTAATTCCGGCCGACAACAAATGGTTCACCCGGGTCGCTGTTTCAGAAATCATTTGCCAACAGTTAGAGGCCATGAAATTGCATTACCCTGAACTGAACGAAGCGCAAAAAGCCGAATTGGCAGAATGCAAAAAAATGCTCGAAAGCGAGGATGAAATGCCAAGTAAAAAAGTAAAAAGCTAAGAGTTTCAGGAGACCTGAATTTTAGATTTTGGATTTTAAGATTTTGGATTTGATTTCCGCGACTTCTGCGTGTTCCGCGGGCATCTTTTTCTTAACCCGAACTGACGTTAAGCACCAATGGACAATTAACAAGGGACAATGGACACTGAAGAAAACCCAAAAACCAATGGTAATCAACGATTTGCAAACTTTTCTTGATTTTTCAAGAGGTCGCAAAATCTTTGCTGGCCTGCTTACATAGTTATGTTGCGATCAGATAGGCTTTTTCTTAAGTGTCCAGTGCCCATTGTTAATTGGTGCTTATTTGAGACTGAGGCTGCAATCGTAGGCTTGTTCAAACATATCCTTTTTCATCTCAACCGCCTGGCGTTCCCGGGTTGTATCCTGGTCGCTGACAATCTCCAGTATCAGAAGTCGTCCTTGACGGCTGAAATGGAGGTCTTTGACCCGGCTTTCGTAACTGCGGTCGAGTCCATCGGCGAGGCGTAAAATCGCCCCGAGTTTCCAAACCAGCTGGCGGTCTGATTCGCTCAGATTCATAAAATCCGAGTGTTTATCCCGTGGGAGACTCCCCCGATGATACCGAGCAACATTAGCGATAATTTGTTTTTCGGTTTCGCTGAAACCCGTGATTTCCGAATGTTTGATTAGATAAAATGAATGTTTATGGTGCGATTCGTGCGAGATGTGAAAACCGACATCGTGCAGCAAAGCCGCGGCCGAAAGCAGAGTTCGCTGATGACGTTCCAATTGGTAAGCCAGCGCCACGGCATCAAAAATTTTCTCGGCTAAACTTGCCACTTGCAAAGCGTGATTTTCCTCGTAGCCATAGCGGCGGCCGATGGCAAAAACGCCGCGTAAATTGCCATCCTCGACATCGGGCATCGGCGGCAGGCTTTCGGCTTCGATCTCGCGCAGGTAATCAATGATGACGCCTTCGCGCAGAGCAAAGTTACAGGGTTGGAGCGTCTGAATTTTGAGCGAACGCATGACCCCTTCGAGAATATGCCCGCCGGCCACAATAACTTCGGCCCGTTGCGGAGAGATGTCGGGAAGTTTTCCCCGTTGCTCGAGCGGTAATTTGGCCAACATTTGATTCAGCCCGACCAGCCGTTTGAATTGTAATTCAGCATATTTATTGATTGTTTGCGAGGTTTGAAAATTCAAGAGCGAAGCCAGATTCAAAATGGTTCCCGAGGTGCCGCTTGAAACCTGCCATTTTTTGCCTTTCAATTCTCGGGTCGGGCGTTCCAGCGCGAGCGATATTTCGGTTTTGAGGGCCTTAAGTTCTGACTCTTGCGGCGGATTGCTGAAAAGAAATCTTTCGGTCAGAGACACTGCGCCGAGTTTCATCGAAAACAGTTCATCGGGAAGTCCGTCAGTCATTAAACTTAATTCGGTTGAACCGCCTCCGATGTCAATATTCAACAACGATCCTTTTTGTTGCCCGGCATTTTGCCAGGACGCAATCCCGATTAACCGAGCTTCTTCGATAGATGATAAAACATCAACCCGAATCCCGGTTTTGACTTCAACTTGATTGACAAATTCAATTGAATTACTGGCTTCGCGGACTGAGGCGGTCGCCACTGCCAGAATTTTATTAACGTTTCGGCTTTCGGCAATGGAGCGAAATTTGGCAATCGCGTTGGCACTTTTTTGAATGGCCTCCGCAGAAATAAAGCGTGTTTTGAGCGTCTCGCCGAGCCGTACCCGTTCCCGCTCTTGCAGGATGACAGTGAAAGAATCACTGGCGGCGGCTTCGATGATCGCAAGCTTAATAGAGTTTGAGCCGATGTCAATCGCGGCGAGTTTTTGCGTTTTCATGATGTCTGACTGATTATAACAGAGAAATTTTTGAAAAAAACCGGCGGAGAGAAAGTTTTTGTAGCCAACCGCAACCTATTATTGCTACGATGTAAAATAATTTAGGAATGAATCGGAAACCGATTATGTTTAGCCTTGTCCCCGTCAAGTCTAAACTAATTTAGTGTATTACTTTTATGTCACGGGGCCCAGGGACTAACCGGGAGGCTTCCAATGAAAACACTTTTAGTAATGCGACACGCCAAATCAAGTTGGGAGAATCCCGATTGGTCTGATTTTGAACGCCCACTTAACAAACGAGGGATGAAATCCGCTCCGTTTATGGGAAGTCTGCTCTATCAGCACACCTTAACTCCGGAATTTATTGTTTCCTCGCCTGCCAAGCGGGCTAAACACACCGCCGTTTTAGTCAAAGAAACTGCACAGGTCGAACGACCGATAAAATTTGAAGATAAAATTTACGAGGCGAGTGCCAATACTTTACTGTATCTGTCCGCCGATTTTTCGGATGATTTTGCAATGATCTTAATTATCGGACATAACCCCGGTCTCGAAGATTTTATTCGCCTCTTGACCGGAGATTATTGTTCAATGCCAACCGCGGCGGTGGCTAAAATACTGCTCAATATTGATAGTTGGAAAGAAATCCGGATGAATTGCGGATTTTTGGAAACCGTCCTTCGTCCGAGAGATTTAATGAAAGATTCCGAATCTGACAGTTTTGCGGCTTAATTTAAGTTAACATCTTTTTAACACTCTGTTCACATCCCCTTAAGACTACCAACCTATCTTAAAGGTTGGCCAGTCGCGTTTCACTTTGGTTTATTTGGAGTTTTGTTCTAAATTTTAATTGATGGAGCAATGAAAACTTTTGGAACGTGAACTCAATATTTTACGCGATCGTTTGCTTTTGATGGGAGGCGAGGTCGAATTGGCCTTGCAGCGGGCGATGCATGCGTTATTGCAGCGGGATAGCGATGTCGCTCACCAGGTCATCGAGGGTGATCGGGTAATTGATCAGCTTGAGCTGGAAATTGACCGGATGAGTGTGGATATTTTGGCACTCCGGCGACCGGTGGCTCGAGAACTCCGAACAGTGATTTCGATTGCCAAAATTACGCCGATTCTCGAAAGAATTGCCGATCACGCGACCAATATTGCGCGTTCCGCTTTGGAACTAAATGACGAGCCGGAAATACATGTCTTCGTCGGATTTAACCAGATTGCCGACTTAACAACCGAAATGTTACAGAATTCTTTGGATATTTTTACCTCCAATGACTCAGAGCGGGCGCGAAAATTGATTGCCAGAGACGAAAAAATTGACCAAATTTACAACGCTTTGGTTCACAATTTAATGGAAACAATGTCCAGCGATGCTTCAAAATCTGCCCGCCTCGCCCGGTTGCTGTTTGTGGCCAAAGATCTGGAACGGATTGGTGATTATGTCAAGGATATTTGTGAACTAACCGTCTATATGAAAGAGGCGGTTTTTATTAAACATCAACTATGATTTGCGATTTTAGATTTTAGATTTGCGATTGGGAAGATAACTTGATCATCCGAAAAATCCAAAATCCAAAATCCAAAATCCAAAATCGAATTATGACTCAACACATTTTAATTATTGAAGACGAACCCGATATAGCCGAGAGTTTGCGCTATAATTTTGAACGCGCAGGTTACAAAGTTTTGATTGCTGAATCAGGCGAAAAAGGTCTGCGTCTTTCGCTGGATGAATACACATCTCCCGATTTGATAGTTTTAGATTTGATGCTGCCCGGGATGAGCGGTTTAGAATTATGCCGGCGGCTGCGGCGCGAACCGGCTACCCGAAAGACCCCGATCATCATGTTGACGGCTAAAGTTGCCGAAACCGATAGAATTACAGGTTTAGAAATGGGCGCCGATGATTACATCATTAAACCCTTTTCGGTCAAAGAAGTCGTGGCCCGGGTGCGGGCTGTCCTGCGGCGCACTGATTCTGATAGTATCCCGCGTTATGAAGACGAAAAACTTTCGATTGATTTCGAAGATTTTCGGGTTGTTTGCACCGGGCAGTCGGTGAAATTGACTCGCAAAGAATTTGCCCTCCTGACCAATTTGGCAAAAAATGCGGGGCGTGTGGCGACCCGACAAAATCTATTGGATAATGTTTGGGGTTACAGCTACTTCGGCGATACCCGGACCTTGGATGTCCATATTCGCCGTTTGCGGCAAAAATTGGGCGACTGCGGAAGCTGTATCGAAACGGTGGTCGGCATCGGCTATCGTTTTATCGGGATGAAATAAAAAAGTTAAAAGGCAAAAGTAAAAAATTGTAAATGCCTTAAACTGAGTGAATCGGTTGATTTTTATTAAAATCCAAAATCGTAAATCTAAAATCGGATGAGTTTATTAGACGCTTGGTTTGGAAAAAAAAACGAGGTAGAAGAACAACCTCCGCGGCAGTTTTTGTTTGACATCCTCAAAACATTACGCGAGGGGGTAATTATTGTGGGCGAAGAGATGGGCATCATTGCCTCTAATCAAATGGCTTATGATGCTTTTGCCCGCAAGAACGGAGCCCTTGAAAATAAACGTCTGAGCGAAGTTATCCGCGATCTCTCTGTGCACGAAGCCTTTCGTCTGGCCCTCGAAACCGGCGAATCATCCGAAGTTAAATTTGAATTTTTGTTTAACGAAAAACGTACTTTTTCGGCTCGCATTGCGCCGCTTAATCTGGATGATCGCCAAAGCGCAATCGGCTTTTTTTACGAAACTACCCAGCTCGAACATCTCGAAAAAGTCCGTCAGGAATTTCTCTCAAATGTTTCCCACGAACTCCGGACACCACTCACTTCGATTCTCGCATTTGTTGAAACGCTTGAAGATGGTGCGATGGACGATAAAGAAAACAACCAACGGTTTCTCGGCGTTATCCGCAAAAATGCCGAGCGGATGCACCTCTTAATTGATGACATTGCCGAACTTTCTTCGATTGAATCCGGCAAAATTTCAATCGAGCTAAAAGACGTCAAACTTTCGTCCTTGGTAGATGACATTTTTACCAACCTCTCGGATAAGGCTTCTCGTCAAAAAATAAAACTGCAAAATTCGGTGGCACGGGACAAAAAGGTTTGGGCTGATAATGTCCGATTGGAGCAAATGTTGACCAATCTGATTGATAACGCCATCAAATTTAATCGGGAAAACGGGAGCGTCACTGTGACCTTGGCCGAAGCAAACGGAGATGATTTGATTCGGGTGACAGACGAAGGCGAAGGTATCTCAAACGAGCATTTGCCTCGTCTGTTCGAGCGATTTTACCGTACTGACCGGGCGCGTTCCCGTGAAATCGGCGGAACCGGACTCGGGCTCGCAATCGTTAAACATCTGTCCCGTCTTCACGGCGGCGAAGTTTCGCTAATTTCGAATTTAGGACACGGTTCAACCTTTACGATTGAGCTCCCGCAAAATAATTCTAAAAATCTTTCCTAGATTGTTTCAATTTTGTTACAATAGAATTCATATCGAAACAATTGATTTTTGCAGATAATCGAAATGTCGTTATCGCAGGGGGAAGATGAATTACAGAATCGGACAAAAGGTTTCCTATCCGAATCACGGTGTTTGCTCGATTGAAAGCATTGACAGCAAACAAATTAGCGGCAGCGCGGTAGAGTTCTATGCCTTACGGCTTTTATCAAATAATTCGATTATTTTTGTTCCTAAAAGCAATGCTCAAACTATCGGAATTCGACCGATAATCAACTCAGCACAGTGTTTTGAAATACTCGGATTCTTAGGCGAAAATTTTGCTGAAATCTCGAATGACTGGAAAATCAGGATTCGCGACTTTACCGCCCAAATTCAAACCGGCGACCTCTTTGAGGTGAGCGACGCGCTCAAAAAACTTACTTTTTTAACCACTTTTAAGCAACTTTCCTTTCGCGAGCAAAGACTTTATGAAAAAGCTAAGTTTTTAGTAGTCTCGGAACTCGCGACCGTTTGCTCGCAACCGGTCTGCGAAACCGAAGAAAAAGTTGACAAATGTCTGGCTCTCGCGTGTCACCAACACCATAGCCAATTAACTCAGATTGCGGCAAGCGTTGCGCATTAAAGATAAATTACGAATTACGAATTACGAATTACCAATTACGAATTACCAATTACCAATTACCAATTACCAATTACCAATTACCAATTACCAATTACCAATTACTATTCCCTTATCTTTCGTAACTGGCACGAACAATGGTTTTAATGTTCCCGCGAACATTAAAATCGCCTTCCAGTTCGACTTTTAAAGGATTCACTGCCGTGACAAAATCTTCCAAAATAACATTCATCAAATGTTCATGAAAAATCTTTACTTCACGGAAAGAGTTGATATAGAGTTTGAGGCTTTTGAGTTCGACACATCGCTCATTCGGGACATATTTCAACTTAATGGTGGCAAAATCGGGAAAATCTGAAAAAGGACAAATCGCGGTAAATTCGGGAATGGTAAAGTCAATCCAAATCTCGCGTCCGACAAATTCGTATGCAAAAGTGTCGAGCTGAAACAGATTCATCTCCTCCCGCGGTGTCGAGCGGATGTCTAAACCCGGTTGATTGTTGGGTGGTAAATTATAATCGTCTAACATATAAAGTGAAAAAGTGAAAAAGTGAAAGAGTGAAAAAGGGGAAAGGTGTAAAAGGGGAAAAGTGGAACTCAAACATTTAAGGTCTTTTTGAAAAAATGTTGTTACGAGGCGAAAACTTTTTCACCTTTTTACTTTTACCCTTTTCTACTTTCTATCCTTTGATCTGATATAAAGCCTTTCTGCCCAAATAGCGGGCCGAGGTGCCTAGATCTTCTTCGATTCTGAGCAATTGGTTGTATTTGGCGATCCGGTCTGAACGGCAGAGCGAACCGGTTTTGATTTGCCCGGCGTTGGTCGCCACGGCTAAATCAGCGATAAATGAATCTTCGGTTTCGCCGGAACGATGCGAAATGACCGCTGTCATATTGTTGGTTTTGGCGAGTTCGATGGCATCCAGAGTTTCGGTCAAAGTACCGATTTGGTTGACTTTGATCAAAATCGAATTAGCGCAGCCTTGGTCAATTCCTTTTTGCAAAAACTTGACGTTGGTGACAAATAGATCGTCGCCGACCAACTGGATCTTTTTGCCGACTTTATCGGTAATGTATTTCCAACCCGCCCAATCGTTTTCCGCCATTCCGTCTTCGATAGAAATAATCGGATATTTTTCTGTCCAGCTGATCCAATAATCCGCCATTTCAGTCGGCGTTAACTCACGTTTATCCGACTTTTTAAAAACATAATTGGTGCCGTCAAAAAACTCACTGGCGGCCGGATCGAGCGCCAGCATGACATCGTCACCGGCTTTGTAACCCGCTTTTTCGATGGCTTCGAGAATTGTTTCAACCGCTTCTTCGTTTGATTTCAAATTCGGCGCAAAACCGCCCTCGTCACCGACGCTGGTTGAATAGCTGCGGGATTTGAGCACCGTTTTCAGATTGTGAAAAATCTCCGCCCCGCATCGCAGACCTTCGGCAAAAGTTTCAGCCCCGACCGGCATCACCATAAACTCCTGAAAATCCACGTTGTTATCAGCGTGGGCGCCGCCATTTAGGATGTTCATCATCGGAACCGGTACGGTTTTGGCATTTGTGCCGCCGAGATAACGATAAAGCGGCAATTGCAAAACGGCCGCCCCGGCTCGCGCACAGGCCAGCGAAACTGCTAACATCGCATTGGCCCCGAGATTTGATTTATTTTCGGTGCCGTCCAGTTCGAGCATCGTTTGGTCAATCAAAGTCTGGTCAAGCGCATCCATCCCTTCCAGTTCATAGGCAATTTTTTCGTTGACGTTTTCAACTGCTTTCAAGGTTCCTTTGCCCAAATAACGTGATTTGTCATCATCGCGTAACTCGACCGCTTCGTGTTCACCGGTGGAAGCCCCCGACGGCACGCAGGCCCGGCCGATTTCGCCCGATTCCAAATAAACCTCTGCCTCAATGGTTGGATTACCGCGTGAATCCAAAATTTCCCGCGCGTGAACTGTTTCGATTAAACTCATGATTTTTATACAAAACTCCAGATTTAGATTAAAAAATGTAATCTAATAATTTATCATCAAATCGGATTTGGATAAAATGGGGAAAGTTTTTGTTTTCGAATCGGGTGCAATTAAAAGTGTGACTCAGCTTGAGAAAAGCGGGCGTAGAACCACCCTTCCCGACTTGCCAATTTCTTTTAGTTGAGTGGTCAATCTTCAGCTTGTAAAAGAGGCAAAAGACCAGCTCACACAAATGACAGGTGAGGAAGGG
>JANOEF010000649.1:0-14759 GCA_031413075.1 Acidobacteriota bacterium
TTGAGTGGTCAATCTTCAGCTTGAACTCAAGTAAAAGAGGCAAAGGACCAGCTCACACAAATGATAGGTGAGGAAGGGTGGCTCTGCCCCCGCTCAAGTCAGGCAACACTCAACTCTCACAAGAATTACTCATTTTTTGCCTGAAAAGTCACACTTTTAATCACACCCTATAGCGGAGGGTGAAACCCTCCGAGGTTGACAAATATTCGTTTTGACGCTAAAAGTGTCAAACAATCAATGAGTTATGTTCGTCTCCTTCAGAGACGGGACGCTTGCTTGAGCTAACGTAGCGATTCTCGCTACGCTATAATGTCAGTCTCCTTCGGAGACAAAACCAAATCGTTATAACTTATTTTTTGCACGTTCCTAAAGATTTGTCGGACATTCGCCAAATTTTTGATTACGCTAAGTGGAATAGGTTATTTAACTTCTTTCACTTATCTTTCTTTATCTAATATAATTCTTGATCTTTCAGTTATTTTTTTTGCGTCTGTTTAAATAAACGCAAAGTCGAATTGTTCCTGGTGAGCCGTCGCATCGCTGGTGATGTCCACGGAACCGAGATATTCTTCGATTTCATCTAAAACAACTCTTTCGCTGCTGCGCAAAGCCTTGGCCACCTCGGGATTAACCCGTAATGTTGTTTGGTGAATGTCATCCATCTGTTTCGACAAACGTCTGGATTCTTCCAGGATTTCAAAACAGATCGTCTGCGCAGATTTAACCAAACCTGCCCCCTGACAATAGTTACAGGGCGAACACATGGTTCTTTCGAGTGATTGTTTGACCCGTTTACGAGTCATGATAACCAATCCGAAGTCATTGAATGATAAAACTTTAGTTGGCGATCTATCACTTGAGAGGGCTTCCTGCAAAGCACCCATGACCTTGTGCCGGTTACGGCGGTCTTCCATATCAATGAGGTCGAGAACAATAATTCCGCCTAAATCGCGCAAGCGGATCTGCCGGGAAATTTCGTCAACGGCCTCCATATTGGTTTTGGTAATGGTGTCTTCGAGCCGGGCGTTGCCTTTGCCGACAAATTTGCCGGTATTAACATCAATCGCAACCAGCGCTTCGGTTTGATTGATGACCAGATAACCGCCGGATCTGAGCCAGACCCTCGGTTTAAGTGCTTTGTCAATTTCTTCCTGAACGTTGTAGGCTTCTAAAATAGGTTGGTCGCGAGTATAAAGTTTAACCCGATTAACCATTTTCGGCTGGATTCGATTAACGAACTCGACGATGTTCAAATATTCTTCTTCGGAATCAACCCGAATCGCCGCATAATCGCTGGACAACTGATCGCGCAAAAGACGTTGAATCAAATCCAAATCCTGGTGAACCAGGGCCGGAGACTTTGATTTGTCCGCCGACTTTTTAATATCTTTCCAGGTCCGCACCAGATAGCGTGCATCTTCGCGCAAATTTTCTTCGGGAATGCCGATGCCTGCCGTTCTGACAATAAATCCGCCGGACGGAACATCTTCTTCGTTGCGGATGCGCTGAATCAAAGTTCGCAACCGCCCGCGTTCATTGCCGGATTCGATTTTGCGCGAAACTCCGACATGTTCAATGGTCGGCATATACACGAGATAACGTCCCGGCAGCGCGATGTGCGAAGTAATCCGGGCCCCTTTGCGGGCAATCGGTTCTTTGGCGATCTGGACGAGAATTTCCTGACCTTCGCGGAGCAAATCGGTGATGGTCGGCTGTGAACGCTCCCGACTTTCGCGCCGTCGGCCGTTACCGCTCGGATAATTTGGTTCTTCGGCTACTTCTCCTGTGCCATTTTCAGATTCGGGACTATCGGTCGTTTCCGCTCCCGTCCGGGGTTGGTTTGGGTGATTGCCGGTTGGCCGGCGACGGCGTCCACCACGTCTGACCGCCATTTCTTCGACCTCTGACGATTCCTTGAGCCCGGCTTCGGCTGTCTTCTTGCTCTTGCCTTTAGCCGACTTTTTAGCCGGATCGGCGGTTTCGGTTTTGACCGGTTTCGCCTTTGGCGCAGAAGGTTTCTTTCGACCGCCCGCCACCGGCTCAGCTTTTGCTTCTTCGGCGATCACCGCTTCCACCGCTTGCGGCTCAACCACACTTTCTACCACTTCTTTTTTCGGCTTTTGCCCGCCGCGATTTTTACTGCGCCGGTTCCGCGAGTTTCTCCCAAAATCAGTTTTTACTTCCTCGACGGTCACCGCTTCATCTTCATCGGCGATTCGCTCAAAACCACTTGTATCTTCTGTCACAGATTCAAAAAGCGAGCCAACTTCGGCCGTGGAAATTCTTTCAAAATCGAACTCGATGGCTCGAACCTGGTCCACTATTGCTTCCTGCATATAGGCATCTTTGAACATATCGCCGGTCTCTTCATCATCAATGATACGTTCAAAACCCGAATCTTCGACTTCAAAACCCGGGGACAGAGTTTCCGAGACCTTGAGGGCTTCTTCGGCTCGTTCTTTTTTGCCGCGGCGTGATTTTCCGCGCCGTGATCGTGGTTGTTCCGCCTCAACAAATTCCGGTGCCGGTGCCGCTACTTCTTCGATTTCAACCGTTTCAATTTCCGTTTCACTTTCAATTTCGCTCACCAAAGGCTCCGCCAATTCCTGAACCTTTTCCATCTGTTTTTCCCGTTCCAGACGGACTTTTTGCAGATGTTCGATCACTTCGCGTTCAACTACTTCGGCCGGTGCTTTCTTCTTATCAATCATGATGCGCTCGATTTCTTCTTCTTCGTCGAAAAAGTCAGAGACATATAAAAACGCATCGCGTTCCAATCCGATTTCGACAAAGGCCGACTGCATACCGGGTAACACCCGCTGCACCCGACCTTTGTAAATATTACCCACGACACCCGCTTGGTCTTCGCCCCGCTCGATATAAAATTCGGTAACTTGACCGTTATCGAGGATAGCAATCTTTTTTTCGCGCCCGTTGACGCTGATGATCATCTCTTTTGACATATTTTTCCTTGAGTTTTAGGGAGGTTTTTTCCCAACTCTAAATTATTTGAATTAATTTTCAGGCTTGGACGGGATAGGCAAATTTTTTCAAGGATTTAAGTTACAGTTTTAGCCGACACTTCGATGAAGCGCCAATTTGCGTTTATGAACTGTTAGTTTCTTGGCTTCGGAAATGATTTCCGAATAGAAATGAAGTTTATTTTTTAACACGCAGGAATCTTTTTTCGACTAAAGCGAACGTTTCGCTTGGCTCTCGATGAGGAGCGCATCTGGCTCTAACACTCACCGGCAATTGATTGTTGTAGTTACAGTTAAAAAAATATTCTAACTGTTGACGGCAACTGCCGAGTGGTGTAACTCACCTAATTCTTTCAAAACTTAATCCTTTTAGTTTGCAGTAATCTTTACAATTTCTTTCAGGCTTCTTACTCGAACATCCAAGCAAACTTTTGTAAGTATAAACAAAAAGTTGTATTTGGTAAATGACAAATCGTGAATTGTTTAATAAATCTCGCCCAAGCGAAAATTTCAAAGGCCTCCCATATTTTATCTACCCATTCTCAACTTTTACCTTCTCTTGGTCGGCCTCTTGGATGGCGCGGGCGTAGGAGTGACATCTATGATGGCGGGTTCGTCCATTTCCAGATACAGATCCTCGGTTCCCGGATCGGCGATATTGCGTCTCACTAAAAGTATCAATTCAACCCCGGGACGCAACGGATATTCACCAGCTTTTTTGTAATGACTGCTGTATTGATTGGCCATTTCGGCGTCCTGATCTTCTTTTTTGGCGACAATCATCTCGGAAGTATTGGCGGTCACGATCTTGCCGTGAAAATTAGCGTGCTGATAATCACGGGTGTACCAGGGCATCGGCCAGTAATCCGGCGAGACGATTTCGATGGTGGCGTCTTTTCCCTTTCCGCTTTTTTGGGCGTAATACTCAATTTTATTGATCAAATCGTGAAAACCCCGGGTCGTGTGAGCATAAACATACGGCATCTGGTCATCGTCATATTTTTGGAAATTCAAATCATAGGTTTGATAACCCAAAACACCGAGGGCAAATAGTGCGAGAATTCCGGCAAAGACTTTGAGGGCAACATCGCGGGCATTAAAAATCTGGTTGAGTCCATAGCCCGCCACGATTGACATCGGCAAAATAAACGAGAGCGCGAGCCACGGAGTTTTATACGGGATAATCGTATAAGCGGTAAACAGCCCAAAAGCCCAGAGTCCGGCGAACATCGCCAGAATATGTCGGGCTTTGACAAAGGCGATCAAAATCCCCACGGCTGAGAGAATCAAAATCGGTGCTTCAAGCTTGACCATCCATTTCACATAGGCCCAAAACCCGTTTTGGGTATGGTCGTTGTTTCCGGTTTTGGTCCAGATCGAATACGCTTCAAAAGCCCCTTTAACTCCGCCCCAGTAGGTAAAAAACGAAGAGAAAAACAGCACACTGACATAAACAAACACGATGGCAACCGCCAATAACAGGAGTTTCGGATCAGATTCCTGACAGCGTGTCCGAAACCTATCCCAGTTAAGCTGAACCGCTTCGAGCTCGTTGGATTTTATTTCACCAAAAGCCCCGACATAAATTTTGCGCCAGATCCAGACTGAGAAAAGCGCAATGATCATCGTCCCGAGTGTGATAAAAGCGGTCTCTTTGGTCGCAAAAAATAAGGCGGTCGAAGCCGAAGCAAGCATTAAATAAATCGGCCGCCCCTCGTCCCAGTTAAGGAGCATCCGCATCACTAAAAAGACTAAAAATGACTCGATCGCCAAAACTCCGATTCGCATTATCCAAAGCAAAGTCGGATTATTGTCGTCCACGAGATAGCCAACATTCATAATCGGCGGCACAAAACAGACGAGTAACAAAAAGGTCATCGAAATTACGGCCAGGATTCCCGGTTTGCGTCCCTCAATAAAATATAAAACCCCCAGCACGATGCCTAAACTACAAAAAACAAAAAAGATTTCGTGAATAAAATAGCGTGAGATATAAACCATCCCCGGCGACAGCGCAATAAAAAGAGCGGCGCAGACACTTCCGACGGTGCCAATGTATTTGCGTAAAAACAAAACCATGACCACCATCAAAACCCCGAAAACCCCGACGCTCGCCCGCACCGTAAAGGTTTCGAGTTCATTCCCGAAAACTTTGGTAAAAGCCAGCGTGATGTAATAGAGCGTCGGTCCGTGATAATTGCTCGGGTCATATTTATACATCCCGTCACGGAATAGATTTATCATAAAATGTCCGTTGACTCCCTCGTCATGGTGAAGCGGTTTGAGCGTCAAATCCCAAAATCGCCAAAAGGCCGCGATGGCGGTGACCATCACGCAAATGATTGTCCACAACAATTGAGGATGACGGGTTACGGGGCTTGAATTTTTCTCTAAATCATTTTCCATCTTTTTCTATTCAGGCAGTTTTCCTTGGAATCAGCGAATTTTATAAACCTTAAATTCTCCGGCTTCTGCTATTTTAGGATATTTCTCAAAAAAATCACCCTTTAAGATCAAATCATTTTGCCGCAAATAGCTTTCTTCGTCGGGCGAAACGAGGATGTATTCGATTTTGTTTTTCTGCAAAAAACTCTCTGCCAGAGCCGAGCCTTCATAAATCCGCTGAATTTCCTTTTCACGCGGCTCATAATCTATCCCGTAAGACGAAAGATGTCCGGTGTAGCGCATCAACGAGAGTCTGCCGGCCAGCACAATCGGCGAATTATAGGTCGGAGCATTTAGGAACAGAGCCTTGGGCGGAACTTTTTGTTTGATCTGCTCGGCAATTTTGACCGCATCTTTGCTAAAAACCAGATAATTGATCTGTTTTGACAAAACCCGCCAAATATCCAAAGTCCCGGACAGGGTCAGAATAATTACGGACGTCACCACGATGACCTTGAAAAAGCTGTCCTTTTCCCAAAGCCTGGCCAGAAGCCAGGCCACCAGCGGCACGGACGCGACAAACCAATAGATCAGGACCTTGATGTTATCCCATTCCCAGGGTGCAAGTTTGACCGTATTTGAAAGAATAAAAATAAAGGCGAAAGGAGCGTAAAATTTCAGTAATTGGTAATTGGTAATTGGTAATTGGTCTTTCGCTGATTCTTTATGTCGGTAAATCAAAAACAAACTTACTAAAAGCAGAGGCGTAAAAACTCCCAGATTGGCTATCCAAAAGATAAAAATGTTGGTTTCGCCGGCATCCCAACCCCAATGCCAGCCGACAAATTTACTCAAATTTGTCGCACTTCCGGTCAATGACCAGATGAGTTCCGGAATCGCGACGAGAGAAACACACCCTCCAAAAACTATCCATTCGCGCCTTTTTGTAAGATCAAAAAAGAACAGAAAGGCCGAAATAATAAACAAAACGAAAAGGCTGTGAACGTGAATCAACGGGAGGGTGCCGGCCAATAATCCAATAAAAATCATCGGTGAATAATGAAGGATAAATGACTTTTTCGCTGAATTTCCTGTTTCCTCGCCGGAATTTTCGGTCTCCACGGTAGAAAAAGTCTTCCATAAATAAGTCAGGACAATCAGGACAATCGGCATTCCCAGCAAAAAACCACGCTGCGTCATAAACAACACGATCAGCGGGTTTCCCCAGCGCAAGGTTTGCGGGCGAATGGTATAATCCATCGGCAACGCCTGCAAAAATTCAAAAAGACCGCGTCCGTCCTGCCAATAATCCCGAAAGAAAATCACAAAACCCAGGCCCCCGCTGAGCAGAAAAATAACCGGGGCAATTTTGCTTGCCAAACGATTTTTGGTCAACCCAAAGGCAAATCGCTCAAACAAAACGACCAGCGAAAACCCAAGCGTGACATTTTGCAAAAACATTGCGTCTTTGACGCTGGCGCCAAGCTTCACCAGACAAGCCGCAATAAAATCAGCCAAAAAGGGATAAGTAAATTTGGCACCGGCAAATGACGGGTTTTCGGGCGGAAAATTGTTGCCGTCGGTAAAACTGAAAATGGCCCCCAGATGAAAAGGCAGATCGCCTAAATTGTTTGAGCCGCCGGTGAAGATGCCGTCTTTATTCTCAAATATTGCTCGGTCAAAAAAGAGGCAAAGAATTAAGAAAATTACAACATAATAGGTAAAACTGAGAAATTTTCGCCAGGTTGCCCCTTCAAATTTACCTCGCGCCTTGCGTAAATTGACGATCAAATTTTGACGGATCGGTTTATTTTTTAACAGAATCAAAGGCAGTAAAGAGATGGCGACAGCCGCCAAAATGGTTCCGGCCGATAGTCCGAAAGCGGAAGCCAGCAAAAACGCCAGCGTGCCGAAAATCGCCGAACCAATGACATTACCCGCCCCGATGCGGATCAGCAGCGAATCTTCTTTTTCATAAAGATAGGTTAAAAGAGTTCCGCCAAAACTTATCAGTAAAATTATCACCATTGATATCAGCATATTTTCACCAACAAAATTAAGCCACAACTTGCCGATTTCTCAAAATTCAGATTAAGGGTTACAATGATTGTTTTGTTTTTACTTTGAACTTTGAACTATAAACTTTGAACTGAAATTTTATGTTACAAGCCGGAATCGTCGGACTTCCCAACGTGGGAAAATCAACTCTTTTTAATGCTTTAACGGCTCAGGAAGCCGCTTTAGCCGCCAATTATCCTTTTGCTACGATTGAGCCGAATGTGGGCGTGGTCGCCGTCCCTGATGAACGCCTTCCAGTGTTGGAAAAATTAAACAAAGCGCAAAAAATTGTTCCGGCCACGGTTGAATTTGTTGATATTGCGGGATTGGTCAAAGGTGCTTCGGAAGGTGCCGGACTCGGCAATCAATTTCTGGCCAACATCCGCGAAACCGATGCCATTGTTCAGGTTGTCCGCTGTTTTGATGATGACGACATCATTCATGTTGAGGGATCGGTCAATCCGATTCGGGATATCGAAACGATTCAGATCGAACTGGCTCTGGCTGATCTGCAAAGTCTGGAAAAGCGGCGGGATAAAGCCCAACGCGGAGCAAAATCGGGCGACAAAGAAGCAAAGCGCGACCTTGAAATTATCGAAAAACTGCTTCCGGTGTTAGAAGACGGCAAACCGATCCGTAGTTTCGATCTTTCGGACGATGACCGCGAAGTCGTCAAAAAATGGTTCTTACTGACTTCTAAACCGACCATTTATGCGGCCAATGTGGACGAAAATTCGCTGATGAACCCTGACGAAAACGCTTACGTCAAACTCGTCAAAGATTTTGCAATAACGGAAAACTCTGAAACTGTCGTCATTTGCGCTAAATTGGAAGCCGATTTGGTCGCCCTCGAACCCGAGGAACGGGCCGAGTTTTTAGCCGATGTCGGGGTGACCTCGAGCGGCGTGGATAATCTGATCAAATCGGCTTATCGCTTGCTTGGGTTAATGTCATTCCTGACCGCCGGGGAAAAAGAAGTTCGGGCCTGGACGATTCCGATCGGCACGAAAGCCCCACAAGCCGCCGGAGAAATTCACAGCGACATCGAACGCGGTTTTATCCGGGCGGAAATTATCGGTTACGCAGATCTGGTCGCCTGCGGCACTCGTAAAGCCGCGAGTGAAAAAGGTTTAGCCCGCCTCGAAGGCAAAGAATATATTATGCAGGAAGGCGATGTGGTTGATTTTCGCTTTAATGTTTAAGGTTTTGAGTCCAAACTTTAGCTTACCAACCGCCAGCGAAATGAAGCAGTCGAACGTTTGAGCCAAAATCTTTTGAGAATAAAAAAAGTGACGGCATCGTTACACTCGCCGTCACGCAAACTGAAGTTTGGACTCAAAACAAATTAAACCCGTTCTGCCGCTGCAAACTCTCGTTTGACAAAATGATCCTCGAACTGTTCTGCCTCAGTTGAGCCTTTTAAGGCCGTCATTGATGACAATCCGCCGGTAATGACTTGGGTGACCGCGTCAAAATAACCCGTTCCCACAAATGATTGGTGTTTGGTGGCGCGATAACCGTCAATCTCAGAAGCGAATTCCTGTTCCTGCAATTCAGAATAAGCCGTCATTCCTCTTGCTTTGTAACCTTTCGCCAATTCGAACATCGCATAATTAAGTGAATGGAAACCAGCCAGAGTAATAAATTGAAATTTGTAACCCATTTTTCCGAGTTCCGTCTGAAATTTTGCAATCGTTTCATCATCAAGTTTTTTCCTCCAATTAAACGATGGCGAACAGTTGTAAGCCAGCATTTTGTTGGGATATTTGGCGTGAATTGCTTCGGCAAACTTTCGTGCTTCGCCAATATCGGGGGTCGAAGTTTCGCACCAAATCAAATCGGCGTAAGGGGCGTAGGCCAGTCCGCGTGAAATCGCCTGATCAATCCCGTTTTTGACGCTAAAAAATCCCTCGACAGTTCGTTCACCGGTGACAAAAGGTTTGTCGTTCTCATCCACATCCGAGGTCAAAAGATTTGCGGCGTTGGCATCTGTCCGAGCCACTAAAACTGTCGGAACGCCCAACACATCGGCCGCCAGACGTGCCGCAACAAGTTTTTGCACGGCTTCTTGAGTCGGAACTAAAACCTTTCCGCCCAAATGTCCGCATTTTTTGGCCGATGAAAGTTGGTCTTCAAAATGCACCCCCGAAGCGCCGGCTTCAATCATTCCTTTCATCAGTTCAAAGGCGTTTAGATTCCCGCCAAAACCGGCTTCGGCATCAGCCACGATCGGCGCATACCAATAAATTCCATTTTTTCCTTCGGCGTGATATATTTCATCAGAACGCCGAAAGGCATTGTTCAGGCGGCGGACGAGTTCAGGAACACTGTTCGCAGGATAAAGGCTCTGGTCAGGATACACTTGTCCCGCGATATTCGCGTCTGCCGCTACTTGCCAACCCGAACAATAAATCGCCGGAAGTCCGGCCTGCACTTGTTGAATGGCCTGTCCACCCGTCAAAGCCCCTAGTGCATTGACATACGGGGTAGTTTTCATTAGCTTCCAAAGCCTTTCAGCCCCAAGTTTGGCCAGCGTATATTCGATTTTTATCGAACCTCGCAGACGTAAAACATCTTCGGCCGAATACGGTCTTTCGATGCCTTCCCAACGCGGATTTTCTTTCCAATCGCGCTCTATTTCATTTGTTTGTTGTGTCATAAGTCTCTCCTTTGTTTTAGTAGCAGTTGCAGTTGCAGTTGCAGTTTTGGCTTGAATTTTTCCTGCCTCCGGCAACTGCTTCTGCCAACCTTTTATATCGGGTTATGTTCCCCGCAGATAATCATTTCCTCGCTGATTTGCCGCGCTTCGTCAAATCTGGCGCAAAAATCTTTTAGTAGAGGTTTTGGCAATTCACTTTTGATTTTGGCTAACTCTTCATCAAAAAGTTGCGAGATAAGTTCTTTGGTATGAATGATTTTCTCGCCATTAACGCCGAGAATCGGGACACTCTCGGAATGTTTCATTCGTTGCGCGATCATCAGGCGATAAATGCGGTCGGTCGCCAAATCCTCCATATATCCATCCAGCAAACTCGCTCCTTTACCGCACAAAACACCGTTGCGATAGCGAATAACGGTGCGAATTGCCGCTCGCGTGCCGTCCACCGTTCGGGTGCCGATTCCAGCAATCGAAGGGCGCAAATCGGGATAACGATCAGCATTTTCGGCGCGTTTATAGCTTTGATTCGGAATCGGAAATTGGGCGACGGCAATTGTATTTTGGTCAGGATGTCCGGTCCAGGCTCCGTCCATCCCAACGCTTGATTCATTATGTTTATCAACTTCCAAAACTTGCAGCGCTCGCTCGTTAAGTTCAGCATCGACACGACTTGGATAAAGTGCAGTCATTCCGCCAATTGCCAAAATTCCGCGTTTATGACAAATTTCGACTAACAATTCGCGCAGGTTTTGAAAGAAAGCGACGTCGTGCGGAATCGTGTTCCGATCGGGCAACACCCAATTTGGATCGTCCAAATTGAAATGAATCAAACTCGCCATATAATCCCAACGCCCAAGGTTTAGCCCGATCAGATGCTCGCGCAGGTTGTAGATAAATTCTTCCATCTGAAAAGCCAACGGATGCGCCTCGACCAACGCCATACATTTAATTGTACCTTTCTGCCAACCAAGTTTGTTTTCAATCGTTTGAAAAATATCGCGCCACCAAATTGCTTCTTCGGCTGATTCACTTTTGGGAATATAAAAGCAGAGCTGATGCGATAATTTTTCCTTTTCCACTCCAAAGGCAATGCGCGCCACATCGTATAGTGAAGCCGACAGCAATTCACTTGAAATGACGTTGGCCTGGTTGATATGCAATCCTCGCGCCCGGGTGAAGATGACAGTGCTGCTCGCATTTATCGGAATCTGCTGCTCGTGTTTAAAGTCATAATAAGTCAATTCTCCATGCAGGGCTTTGATGACATTTTGGATGCCGCGCTCCAGGTTTGCCCAACTATTTGCCATTGAATCTTCAAGGTCGAGCATCACTCCGGGCGCGCCCGAATTTAACATCTTGACCGATAATTCGGCATCGTCCGCCGGACCTGTCATTTGATTTCGTTGGTCCTCAGCAAACGTCGGAAGCTCGATTTTCCAATCGGTTTCGGTTGCTACTGATTTTGCTAAATGCGTCGGTAAATTGCCCTGATGCGAATTTTGCAAAACTTCGGCTCGATTTTTGGCAAATTCCTGTTGACGCGGTGTGAATTCGCGATGCAGCGGTAATAAAAACTCATAAAACCCTTTTGGTAGATCAGTTTCGGGACTAAAGCCAACGGGCGCGTGATTAATTCGTGTCTCAAATTGTTTTTCTGCTTGATGTGTCATAAAATTAAAAATTGTTCAGAATATTGAACATTAGTTCGGCTACAAGAACAATTGTAATTTTTGTTATGAAAATTTGTAAATAATAAAATTTGCATTGTTCGATATCTTGCACAGTTTTTCACAATCTCGAACACAGCTTGAAAAAAGAAGTAATTTATTTATAATTTAAAGATCAATAAAGACAGAGGTTTAATCAATGTCAGAATCAGAAAACACAATTGACCGAACGCTTTCAATTTTAGAATCTGTTGCCCATAGTTCAAACGGGATGACCAACTCGGACATCAATCGCCGTTTAAAGATCCCGAAAAGTTCGGCGAGTTATATTTTGCGAGTCTTGGAAAATCGCGGCTATTTGATTCGGGAAAAAGAGACGGGAAAATACCGTTTGGGCTTAAAATTGATGAGTTTGACCCGCGATATGCTTTCACATATTGATGTTCGCAACGTGGCTAAACCGGTCATGGAGAATTTTGTCAAAAAGGCAAAACTTTCGATGCACCTGGCGGTTTTGGACAACGGGCGAGCCGTTTATGTGGAAAAGGTTGAGGCTGAAAGTTTTGTCAAAATGGATATTTGGATTGGACATCGGCTTCCGATTCACACAACCGCCATCGGCAAGATTTTGGTCTCGCAATTATCTGAAACAGACCTGGTTAGCATTTTAGATTTACGCGGAATGGAGCGCAAAACGCCAAAATCCATCACCACTCCCAAAAAATATCTAAGCGAATTGGACAAGGTCAGAAAATACGGTTTTGCAATTGATAACGAAGAAAATGCAGTCGGTGTGCGGTGCGTTGCCGCGCCCGTTTTCGATGCCGGCGGAAAAATTATTGCGGCCCTTGGAACTTCAAGCACAACGATGCAGATTGATGAGGCGCATTTACCGAAAATTGTAGAAACGGTGAAATATTCGGCGCTCAAAATCTCAGAACAATTGGGTTATCAGATCGGAGCGTAAAAAGTTTTTTGGTCAGTAAACGGACAGAAGCATTTCTAAAACTTGAGATTTGATGCTTTCTCAATAAATAAAGCAGTAATGCAAAATTAAAAATGCAAA
Source organism: Acidobacteriota bacterium (assembly GCA_031413075.1). Lineage (GTDB taxonomy): Bacteria > Acidobacteriota > Blastocatellia > Pyrinomonadales > Pyrinomonadaceae > JAIBCC01. The sequence goes on from JANOEF010000649.1 coordinate 12,817, forward strand.
ATCAAGTAAGACCGAAAACCGAAGGTGGCCAGGTTTTCCTAGAAGCTGTTTAATGACACTAATTCAGTCGTTTTTTGTCACCAAAGGTGACGAACACTTAAGCACCAATGCACAATTAACCATGGACAATGGACAATGAAGAAAACCCAAAAACCCAAATTAATCAGTTATTTGCAAACTTTTCTTGATTTTCATAAGGTCGTCAAACTTTTGCTGACCTGCTTAAATTCAGTTGCATTGGACGCGACAAAGACAATTTATCAACCTGAGCAGTCCGCACAAGAACTGCCTAAATTCATTAAGTCGCTCTGCGACAAAGAGTTATGAGAAGCAAATAATTCTCTTGTCAGTAAAATTTAGATGCGTTTGCCCTAGGATTGAGCTGAACAAGATTGACTAAGAAAACGAAAGTGCTATGATGAAAGTGATGAGGTCTCAACGCATAAAATTTAATCGAATCGTCATCAGAAGCACCTCCGCTTTTTTGGCGTTCTGGTTGAGCAGCGTTTTGGTTTTGGTCTGTTGCAGTTCACATCTTTTTATGGCCTCCGCCTCAAACTCGGCAGTCGAAGAAGAAAATAGCTGTCCGATGGGAACAGGACACGACTGTTGTAAAAAGAAAAAGGACGCCGGGAATGTTGCCGAAGCTGAAGAAGATAAAGCCGATTGCTGTGTTTTTAAACCAAATAAAACTTTATCAGCTGATTTGCAAAGCAACCAAAATTTTAAGCAATCACCGGCAGTTACCGAAAAACAAGAAACTCCAATACCGGTTCATTTCATCAGGTCTTCATACCAACCGGCTAAAATTTATCACTCCGCAATCCGCAATCGCGGCAGCACTTATCTACAAAATTGTGTTTTCCGAATTTGAGACGAAGTGTGTCTGAAAGTCGCACTTTGGAGGTCGAATTCTATTTAAAATTTGATCCAGTTTAATCGCCATCCTCGGCGTAGTTCCAATTATTTGAATTGTGAGCGCACCCTGCATCGTTTGCACCAGATAATTTGCACCAGATAAGCGGTTGGACATCATCTGTTCCGCCGTTATGGCTGATGCTTCAGATTCATTTAAAGTTTTTAAGTTAAAAATCATGTCTCAAAAAGGAGATTATCTTATGAAAAAAATTACCTTTATTTTATTTTTATTCAGTATTTCAATTTTCGTTGCCTGCGGTTCAGGCGGCGCCAATCCGGCAACTACCGGGAAAACCGTCAAAACCGGCTCAATTGATAAACTGACCGTGACGCTGGCCACCGCGAGCGGCGTGATCAAAAACGGGGCGAATGATTTTACTCTCGTCTTTGCCGATGCCTCCGGCAAACCGGTGGAGGTCGGTGCCGTTTCGGTTAATTTTCATATGCCCGCGATGGGAACGATGGCCGTCATGAATGATCCGGCGACGCTTACTACATCGGGCACGCCCGGCGTTTTTAACGGAAAGGTGAAACTTCAAATGGCGGGGGAATGGCAGGTGCAAATCGCCTTTGAAGGCGCGGCGGGAAAAGGAAAAACTTCTATTCCGATTGCGGCCCAATAAATTAGAGCGGCGGTAAGGAGCCGGATTTGGCAATTTACCGCAGTGTCTGACAGTTTGCCGGCCTAAAACAAAATGATTAACGCTCTTATCGAATGGTCTCTCAAAAACCGGGTGATCGTCATCGCTCTCTATCTGGGCTTGGCGGCCTGGGGTTATTGGGCGCTGCTTTATACGCCGATAGATGCGATTCCAGATCTTTCGGACAACCAGGTCATAGTCTTTACTGATTGGGCCGGGCGCTCACCGCAGGAAGTCGAAGACCAGGTTACATATCCCCTGGTCACAAATCTCCAGGGGCTTCCGGGCGTGAGGACAGTACGCGCCAACTCGGCTTTCAGTTTTTCGATGGTAAATGTCATCTTCGAAGACAATGTTGATCTGTATTGGGCGCGAACCCGGGTT
>JANOEF010000650.1:0-4960 GCA_031413075.1 Acidobacteriota bacterium
CCGACGATGCGCCTTACTGAAAACGACAAAGATTATGCGATTGTTGGTGCAATTCCGGTTGACGCAGCGGGAATTACTTATATTTACGGTCGTCAATCGTGCGATACGCGAGCGATGGAAGGCGGCACGATTGATGTCGGAAATGCGAATTTCGGCGGTCAGGAAGCGATGGTCATTTTGGATAATGTTTTTATTCCAAATGATTTGATTTTTATGAATGGCGAAACGGAATTTGCCTCAATGCTGGTCGAAAGATTTACCTGCTATCATCGCCGTTCGTATGTTTGCAAAAGCGGTGTCGGTGATGTTCTGATTGGCGCAGCAGCGCAAATTGCCGATTATAACGGGGTCGAAAATGTTTCGCATATCAAGGATAAACTCGTTGAAATGACTCATCTTAACGAGACTATTTACGCCACCGGAATTGCTTCGAGCTACCAATCCAAACCAACCAAGTCCGGCGCATATCTCAATGACGAAATGATTGCCAATGTTTGTAAACATCATGTCACGAAAATACCTTACGAAATCGGGCGGCTGGCCCAGGATCTGGCGGGCGGAATGGTTGTCACGATGCCTTCGGAAAAGGATTTTAAGAGCCAATCGGTGGGCGCACTTTTAGAAAAATATTTGAAAGGTCGCGCCGATGTTCCGACCGAAAATCGAGTTCGAATTCTACGCTTGATTGAAAATATGACGCTCGGCAGAAATGCCGTCGGATATTTAACCGAATCCATGCACGGTGCAGGTTCACCCCAAGCGCAACGCATTCAAATCGCCCGTCAAATGCAGATCGAATTTAAGAAATCATTGGCGAAAGAATTGGCTGGAATTGAGAAAAGCGAACGAAAGCAATTAACCAGCGAGATTTCAGATTATTTTGGAAAAGTTTTCGATACCGAGGTTTGATTATGAACGAAAAAAAATCTGCGGTTTGGTTTGTCTTACTCGTCTTATTTGCGATCAATACGATGAATTTTTTTGACCGTCAGATTTTAGGCGCGGTTGGTGAGCCGATCCGCAAGGAATTTGGCTTAAGTGATTCTGCGCTTGGTGCGCTCGGCACCGCCTTTACGCTTTTGTATGCGTTTGTCGGCGTTCCTCTCGGACGACTGGCAGATCAAATTGGTCGCAAAGGAATATTATCGGCGGGGGTTTTGGTCTGGAGTTTACTGACCGTCGGTTCTGGTTTGGCACAGAATTTTTGGCAGATCTTTGTTTTGCGTTTGGGCGTTGGAGTCGGTGAAGCGTCCTGCGCTCCGGCGGCAACTTCGCTCATCGGCGATTTGTTTCGGGCAAATTGGCGGGCTAAAGCGCTTTCAATCTTTATGCTCGGTCTGCCGGTCGGGATTGCTTTAAGTTTTGCGGTCAGCGGCACGATTGCTAAAGAATACGGTTGGCGGACGGCTTTTTTTGTCGCCGGAATTCCGGGTTTGATTTGCGCGATTGCCGTTTTATTTATCAAAGAACCAAAACGCGGTGCGACCGAGACACACAATATCGGCGAGCAAAAACGCGATGGTTCGCCGTATTGGCTGATTCTCGGTTCACCGACAATGCGCTGGATAATTATTTCGGGCGCAGTTCATAATTTTAATATGTATGCCATCGGCGGATTTATTACGCCGTTTTTAATGCGTTATCACGGCGCGGATATTCAATCGGCAAATTTTATTTCGATGATTGTTTATGGTGTGATGGGCGCACCCGGCTTGCTGATCGGCGGATTTATCGGCGATGCGGTGATGAAAAAGCGTAAAAACGGCAGAATGTTGGTTGGTTCGGTAGCAATTTTGTTTTCGATTCCGTTTCTATACTTCGCGCTCAGTCAACCGCAAGGCGCGACTTACTCATTTTTAATTTTAATGGGTGTCGGCTGTGCGTTGATGTATTTTTATTACTCGACAGTTTATTCGACAATTCAGGACATCATCGAACCGGGCTTGCGCGGGACGGCAATGGCGGTTTATTTCTTTGCAATGTATGTTTTAGGGGCATCGCTCGGACCGTATGGAACAGGGATGCTGAGCGACTTTTTTACCAAACGAGCTGCCCAAATCGCCGGAGTGACCGACGTTTCGCAAATTGCCCTCGAACCATTTCGCGCCGAAGGGTTACATTCGGCGATGTATGTGATACCGATTTTAAGCGTTTTGCTGACATTCGTTCTTTTTGCTGCTTCGCGAACAGTCACGAAAGACATTGAAAAATTGCAAGATTGGATGAAAGAAAATTCGGAAAATTAAAAGATAAAACACAACGTAGAGACGCAATGCATTGCGTCTCTACGTTATTCAATATGCGAGGCATAAAATATAAAATGACAGCCAAAATTCCCCGCCATTTAGAAAATGATTATACCCATGAAGCCGCCGAAGTTCGTCGAATTTTCGCCAAAGAGCAGACTACTGCCGAACTAAAGCACGTTGGACAGTATTCTTTCCATCCTTCGATTTTACCCGGTAATATTGAGAATTTTATTGGTGTCGCGCAAGTTCCGATTGGTTTGGCAGGCCCGCTTTTAGTCAACGGCGAATTTGCCAAAGGCGAATTTTGTGTACCGTTGGCAACGACCGAAGGAACCCTGGTTGCCTCATATAATCGCGGAATGAAGCTATTGCGTGAATCCGGCGGTGTCACCACGACCGTAGTTGACGATGCGATGCAGCGGGCTCCGGTCTTTGTTTTTAAGTCTGCCCGCCAAGCACAAAAATTCAGCCATTGGGTCAAAGATAATTTTGCTGAAATCAAAGCCCAGGCTGAGATGACCACAAAAGTTGGGAAATTGCGTGATATCCAACAATTCCCTGCCAGCCGTTTTTTATATTTGCGTTTTAATTTCACCACCGGCGACGCGGCGGGACAAAATATGGTCAGCAAGGCAACTAAAACAGCTTGTGATTGGATTTGCACGGTTTACAAAGGAATTGAACGCTATCAACTCGAAGGAAGTTTTGCCACCGACAAAAAAACTTCGTGGGTCAATACACTCCACACCCGAGGGAAAAAAGTTATTGCCGAGGCAATCATTCCGGCTGAAAAACTAAAGTCAATCATGCATGTGTCGGTGGAAAAGATCTTTGAAGCACGGCTTGCCTCTCAACTCGGCGGTTATCTGGCAGGCGTCAATAACAACGGCGCTCATTCGGCGAACGGCATTACGGCAATGTTTATTGCCTGCGGTCAGGATGTCGCCAACGTGGCGGAATCTTCAGCGGCGGCCGTTTATGCCGAAATCACTAAGTCGGGCGATTATTATTTTTCGGTCACAATCCCATCTTTGATTGTTGCCACTTACGGCGGCGGAACCGGATTACCAACCCAGCGCGAATGTTTGGAATTATTGGGTTGTTACGGCACTGGTCAGGTCAAAAAATTTGCCGAGATCGTCGCAGCTGCGGTGCTTTGCGGTGAATTATCGCTCGGAACGGCAGTGATTGCCGACGAGTGGGTTTCCAGTCACGAACAACTTGGACGCAATCGCTGAATTACCTAACAATTCCTACCAAAACCGCCTGTCTTCACAGTAAATCTCCGCTTCCTTATTTTCCGCCAGACCTTCTACTCCCCGAACTTTCTAATCATCCTCAACCGCAAAAAATAATTTGAAAATTTCTTCTGCTCCCCTTGTTAATTCTACTAATTCCCTTTATTATTCGCCTTGAATTAACACCTTTTGTCAAAATTGGAGAAATGATGAAAAAAGTAATTGCAGTTTGTCTGATGTTGGTCTGTGCAGTGGCAGTTTTTGCTGATCAATCGGTATATATTACGAAAGCCGAGGCAGTCAAAGCGGTTGCCCTTTTTAAAACTAAGAAGCAAATCAAGTATTTTTGCGCCCCTTGCGGAGATAAATCAACCCAAACTGAGGATATTCAAACCGTTGAAATGGTCGAAGATACCGAAATCGATAACGATTCCATTCTTAAAAATAATTGGAAAGTGAAGATTAACGGCGAAGAAGTTGATTTGGCTTACATCTACTTTAAAACCACGAATGGTAAATGGAAAAATGTTGCCAAAGAATTGAAGATCGTGGTATCAGGAGTGCCGATCTTTTTGCCGAAAAGCTTGAAATAATTGTAAACCTTAAACGCCAAAAAACTAACTCAAAAAATAATCGAGCCAACCTAAGTTTGGTTAAAAGTCCGGTGACCTAAAAGGTTCGGTTATTACCTTTTTGAACGGTTTGTTTAGGGAGGTTATTAGAGTTTGATCCTGATTTTCCGGTTTCCTTCAATCTATCTTCAGCTAATTTTTGCTCTTCCTTTTGCTGGATTTCGAGTTGTTTCAGTGTCTCCTGATCAACCGTCGAATTTATCCCGGGCGTGAGATTATTATTTAAATTAACATTGGATATGGTTAAATTGGATAAAAAATTGGAATTAATATTCGATTGACCGGTATTTGTTGACAAATTGCCGGTGGTCGAGGGTTTGCTGCAAGCGAGAGCAAAAACAAACGCCAAAAACAACGCTAAACTTAGATATTTCATACATTTAGAGAACCATGCCGTCGCAGAGTTTGCCGCCGATACTGGTGTAGCAAAGTTTAACTTCTTTAAAGGTGTCTGTCTCGCGGCAATATGAAAGGCAGGAGTCGAAAGGTTTTGAGTAAATATGAACGCTGACGGCTCGCTCGTCAAATTCGGGTAAATTGAGGATTTGATGAATCGGTTCTTCGAGTTCAACTTTGGCTGCCAAACAATCCGAGAGATCAAACTGGTCTGTTTCTTTCAATTTACAAAAACCGGTTTTGGGTTCGATTTCGGCAATTCCAAAGTTTTGTCCGCGCAATTTGCCTTCGACCACCGTCATCCAGCATCTTTGGTCAGCATGATTATGTACTCGGGAAACCTGCCCTTTGTCCCAACACAACGCCATCAGTTCAAACCGCTCGTCTTTGTAGATCAAGTTTCGGGTATAAAATTTTTCGCTCCAAAAGAAATATGGCGAAATCG
>JANOEF010000651.1:0-3259 GCA_031413075.1 Acidobacteriota bacterium
TAAAAAAATAAAATATAAAAATAATAAATAACTAACCCTAACAACCAACCACGACAAAGAAAATATAAAATATGGCATTATTCCAACCCCGAATAATTCAGGAGCGACTTGCTGACCTGAATAAAACAAAAGTAGAAGCCGCTTTTGCATTACTTAAAAAGCAATTTAGCCATTCGGTTCAATCTCGATTTATCGGTAGTTCTGAAATAAGCCTACAAGGTGAATTTATAGAAATGCTATTTGATATTGTCTTGGGATATACTCGTTTTCCAAAAGATGACTGGAATATTAAGAGGGAACAATCAAGTGAATCAAGCAATGAAAAGGCTGACGCTGCCATTGCTCTCAAATCTGACGAGCAACAAATAATCGGTGTTGTTGAACTAAAAAGTACCAATACGACTGATTTGCAGCGTGTTGAAGAACAGGCTTTTAAGTATTTCAACCAACACCAGCCTCTTTGCCGGTACGCCATCACTTCAAACTATCAAATGCTCCGTCTTTATGTGGATGACAATATGGGTTATGAGGAGTTTGATATTTTTGAAATGGTCAATCAAAATAAGTTGGAGCGTTTCAAATTGATGTACTTGTATCTCAATAGCAAATATGTCATTGAAGGTTTGCCAGCAAAATTGAGGGAGGAAACCATACAATATGAAAGGAAAATAACGGATACGCTCTACAATTTGTATAAGGATTTCCGAATCCGACTTCATACCGATTTACAAAACAACAACAGGAAGGCAAACAAATTTGTGCTGTTCAAAAAGACACAAAAACTGATTGACCGTTTCCTTTTCGTCTTATTTGCAGAGGACAAAGAACTTTTGCCAGCCAAAACTACCGAAAACTGCATTAAGGAATGGCAAAAACACAAAAAAGGCTCTTTGCTCGATGCCTTCAAAGTTTTGTTCAACAAACTTTATACAGGCAGCAAAAGCGATAATATTTTTGCTTACAACGGCGGTTTTTTTGAACCTGACCCAATCCTTGATGCCTTTACGCTTGACATTGGGAATACCCTCGAAGTTTATTTGCCCATGCTTCAAGGGTATGATTTCAAAACCGAAGTGGATGTAAATATTCTCGGACATATTTTTGAACACTCGCTCAATGATATGGACGAAATGAAGGCTCTTTCCGAAGGGGCGCAACTTGACAAATCCAAAACAAAGCGCAAAAAAGAGGGCGTTTTTTACACGCCTGAATATATCACTCGATACATTGTTGATAATTCGATTGGGGCATTGTGCCGTGAAAAAGAAAGAGAGATGCAACTCGGCGAAGGCAGCAAAATAACCAAACCGCTACTTGCAAAATATCGGGAATGGCTTTTTTCTGTTACCGTGATTGACCCTGCGTGTGGTTCGGGTGCGTTCCTCAACCAAGCCCTCAATTTTTTCGTGGGCGAACACAAACGGATTGATGAACGCATGGCAGATGTGGACAACAAGCCTATTATTTACGGCGACTATGGCGACCAAATCCTGAAAAATAACATCTTTGGTATTGACCTGAACGAAGAAGCGGTAGAAATCGCTCGATTGTCGTTGTGGCTTCGTACCGCCAAACAAGGAGCAAAACTTTGTAATCTGAACGACAACATTAAAGTTGGCAACTCACTCGTGGATGACAAGACGGTTTCCGACAATGCATTTGTTTGGAAAAATGAGTTTCCCGCTATTTTCAAAAAAGGTGGGTTTGACGTGGTTATTGGTAATCCGCCGTATGTCAAAGGAGTATTTACAGAATTGGACAAATCGTTTTTCAAAAAAGAGTTTAAAACGGCTCAATATCAATTAGACCTTTACATTCTTTTCATGGAGAAAGGGGTTTCTATTTTGAAAAAAGGCGGAATGATTGGGTTTATCACACCTAATTCATGGCTCAAAAATATGATGATGTCGGATTGTCGTTTGTTCTTGCTTCAAAACACTTCGTTGAAGCAAATTTCGCCTAACCTGCCAAAAGTTTTCATTGATGCCTCGGTTGATTCACTTGTTTTTGTCGCACAAAAAAGTCAAGATAAAAACAACAATGTTCAAATTTTAGAAATTGACAACGAGCGGTTTGTTGAAAAGCACTCAATAAAACAGGACGATTTCTTGAAAAATGACAAATACGTTTTTGCGGTGGAGGTTAGCAAAGATTTTGGCGTTATTTTGAAAAAAATGAATACTGATAGCGTACCACTCTCACTTTATTTCGAGATAACAAGAGGCATAAATCCTTATGACATTTACAGAGGGCAGTTAAAAGAAACAATTGAAAGCAAAGCCTATCATGCCGACTTTAAAAAAGATAAAACATTTGTTCCCGAATTGCGAGGGAAGCACGTTAATCGGTATGTTTATGATTGGGATGAGAAACATTACATTAGTTATGGCAGTTGGCTTGCTGCGCCCCGTGACCCAAAATATTTTACGGGAGAGCGCATCATTTTTCGTGAAATATTGGGCAAAAACTTTGAATGCACTTTTATTGATGAAAGTTTTAAAATAGATAGAAGTCTTTACATCGCCAAACCAAGCGATGAATCGAAGTCGGTTTTAAAAACAAAATATGTGCTTGCTTTGCTTGCATCGAAACTTCTTGCATTGTGTTTCAGGTATTCGAGTAACGAGTTTGATGACTTGTTCCCAAAAATTCGATTGGCAGAGTTCAAAAATTTGCCACTAAAAAATATCCCAATAAAGCAGCAAACGCCATTTATCGAAAAGGTAGATGCAATGCTGACAAACAGTAAGGAACTGTTGAAGTTAAAGGATAATTTCACAAAACATCTTTTAAAAAGGTTTCCAAAAATTGAGGTGAAAAGAACTATTGAGGCATGGCACGAAAGTACTTGGAAAGTCTTTGAAAAAGAAATTGAAAAGCAAAAATTCGTATTGCTGCCAAAAGAAAAGACGGAATGGCAATCATTTTTTGAGCGGGAGCAAACCAAAGTTCAAGCAATCCAGCACATACTTAAAATTACAGATGCACAAATAGATGCAATGGTTTATGTGCTTTATGGACTGACAAAGGAGGAAATCAAGATAATTGAGAAATGAATAAATAAGGCTGAATAATTAAAAAGGGGATAACAACGGATGTACGTCCATGCCGCCGAAGGCCAACGCTCAAAGTCAACCCACGGCGGCACGGGCGTACATCCAAGCGTCAGATTGTGAAAAAAGTCCCTTCCCCGCTATGAAAACCGGGGGACGTGCCGTACCTTCCGCGGACAAAACAACCGTTACCATGTCGCACCACA
>JANOEF010000652.1:0-6793 GCA_031413075.1 Acidobacteriota bacterium
CGGTGTTGCCGCCGATCAAACAATCATCCTCAATAATCACCGGGTTGGCATTGACCGGCTCTAAAACTCCGCCGATTTGCGCCGCCGCCGAAATATGAACCCGCTTGCCGATTTGGGCGCACGAGCCAACCAGTGCGTGTGAATCAATCATCGTTCCTTCGTCAACGAACGCCCCGACATTGACATAACACGGCGGCATACAAACCACGCCCGGCGCAATGTATGAACCGTCACGAATGCTCGAACCGCCCGGCACGATGCGAACCCTATCTGCCAAAGTCATCGGACGCAGCGGATAAGTTTCTTTGTCAAAAAATTGAAGGGTTTCTGTCTCTTTCGACATTTCGACCATTCCGCCCATCTTAAAGCCAAGCAAAATTCCGCGTTTAACCCACGCATTTGTTTGCCAATTTCCGTCACCGGATTTTTCCGCAGCCCGGATTTCGCCACGCCGCAAAGCAGTTTTGAATTCCTCGAAACTCTCGCGGTCACCTACCGTAAATTCTGACTTGGTTAATAGTTGTTCGATTTGTTGTTGTAATGTCATCTTCGATTATTGTCCCTGAAAGGGACGAATTTAATAGCGTCGGGAGAATCCCGACGTCAAATAAAATAAGCAACCGCGTCCCTGACAGGGACGAACCTCAATCCCAAACATAACGCTCATCATATTCTACGTCATATTTGTTCAGAAAATATCTGAATTCATCTTCAAAACTAACTTTCGTGTGATGTTGTTTTTGATTGGCGATGTGTTTTTTCACGTCATCAATCTGAGTATAACCAACCGAAAATCCACCGTAACCGTCTTGCCATTGAAATGAGCGATACGAGTTATCTTTTGTCTTTATCCATTTTGAACTATCGCGTTTGATGTCGCCAACCAATTCGCTGAGTTCGATATTTTTGCTCATCGAAACGAGTAAATGAATATGATTCGCCGTGCCGTTGGCCGCCAACAATTTTGATTTATTGCCATTTGAAATACCGCCGATATAACCAAACAATTCTTCTTCAATTTCAGGCAAAATCCAATCAGCGCGATTCTTTGTTGAAAAAATAATGTGTACGTATAATTTGACTAACGTTTGCGCCATTGCGTATCGAAATTCGTCCCTTTCAGGGACGGTCTATGTGTTGCATTTTACGTCGGGATGCTCCCGACGCTATTGAATTTGTCGCCTTCAGCGACTGTTTGTTAGTCAGTGAAATTGCTTAATTTAGAGCTGACGTTGATTGGTAGTTGTCCGATTTTTCGATCTCATTTCTTTTCCGGCAAACGATTATATTTTTTCAAAACCTCTTTTAATCTGTCGTGGGGCAGAGCGAAAGCGGTATTGCCGTTATAACCTTTCATCGTTTCGGCTGCTACCAGGGCGTTTATGATCGCTTCTTCGGTTGCACTTGAGGTTGCCCAGAATAATTGATTTATTTTCTCATTCGGAAGCATGGTCAGATTTGCCAGTCCGTCATCTTTGCTGATTTCTTTGGCATTGGCGGTGGAAAAGGCAATAAAAATATCGCCCGATGAATTTTCGCCGCGTCCGCCCACATTTCCGATGCCGAGCGAAACTCGTTTGACTAATCTTTTTAATTGATGCGGCAACAAAGGGGCGTCCGTTGCCACCACCACGATAATCGAACCTTGCCCGTCAATCGGCGCCCCCTGGGTTGGATTCAAATCCGTGATTTCCTTGCCAACCGGAACGCCGGCCACTGAAAAAAGCGGTCGCGAACCGTAGTTTGCCTGAACCAAAACGCCGACTGTGTAGCCGCCGGAGTTGGCATCCAAAACTCGTGACGAAGTTCCCGTTCCGCCCTTAAAGCGGTGGGTGATCATCCCGGTTCCGCCGCCTACATTTCCTTCGGTAACTGCCCCCGTTTTGGCACTATCCAAAGCCTGAAAAACGTGCTCTTTTTTAACGTGAAAACCATTGATGTCATTCAGAAATCCATCCCACGTTTCGGCCACCACGGGCAAACTGAAATCACCCGAATAGCCATCGCCCGCGAAAAGTTTTGCTCCCCATTCGATCACCGCATCACGAACAATGCCAACACTATGCGTATTGGTAATCATAATCGGCGAACCTAATCCGCCCGATTCTTCAACCCAGGTCGTGCCGGTCATTTCACCGTTGCCGTTTAAGGTATGCCACGCTGCAAAAACACGCCCTTTGAACGCTTTGCCCTGCGGCAAAATTGCGGTGACACCGGTCCGAATAGCTTTCTTGCCTTCGCCGGAAATCAAGGTCGTGTAGCCGACCTCAACGCCATTGACATCGGTAATCGCATTAAACGTTCCGGTATTTCCCTCAAACGGAATACCTAAATCTCTGGCTCGCGGCTTGGTTTGCGACATAACTGATAAAACAAGAAACGAAAATATCAACCCAACGGAAAGTAGTTTTTTCATAAATTTAGGTGTTCAGATCCTTCAAAATCCGCCGTAATTTCTCTCGGGTAGCATCAGTGATCGAAACCAACGGCAAGCGCAAGTTTTCTTCTAACAACCCCATTTCCTTCATTACAAATTTACAGGGCGCGGGCGAGGATTCGATAAAATTTGCTTCCATCAGGGCTAAGAACCGGTAATGAATTTGGCGGGCGGTTTCCCATTTGCCAGCCAGACAGGCTTCGACCAGGCTATTGAATTCAAAGGGAAATTCATTGGAAATTACCGAAGTCACGCCTTCTGCCCCGAGCGCTATGAGCGGCAAAGTTATCGCGTCATCGCCCGAAAAAACGACAAAATTTTCCGGTCTATCGCGGATAATTTCCATCACCTGCGAAAAATTCCCCGAGGCTTCTTTGGTGCAAACGATATGTTCGTATTTTTTCGCCAATGTAACGGTCGTTTGGGCAGAAATATTGCAAGCTGTTCTGCCCGGCACATTGTAAAGAACTATCGGAAAGCCTTTGACTGATTCGGCAATGGCTGAATAATGGGCAATCAAGCCTTCCTGAGTCGGTTTATTGTAATAGGGCGAGGCGATCAAGGCGGCATCTGCGCCGAGTTCGCGCACCTTTTGCGTGTTCCGAATCGTCAGTGCCGTATCATTGTTTGACGCTCCGGCAATCACTTTGGCCCGCCCCCCGGCAACCTCAATCACTGTCGAAATCACCAGCCAATCTTCCTCAGGCGTCATGGTCGCGCTTTCGCCGGTTGTCCCGCACGGCACCAAGATCTTGACACCATTTTCAATTTGACGTTCCGTGAGTTTTTGCAAACATTCAACGTCAACCGAGCCGTCATTTTTGAACGGGGTGACTAAAGCCGTGGCGCATCCACGGAGCCAATCCAATTTCATCGTCATAAATTTTTACCAAATAAAAAGAAAGTATATGATTAACGGCAGTAAAGTTACAAAAACAGATAGTAAAAAGTTATGGCATTGATAAGAATTTCTTTCATTATGTTCATCGCTGTCGTGATCTGGGCATGCGAAAAGCCAGCCGTCTCAGAAATTAAACCGAATAAAAAGCCGCTTGTTTTGGCGGAAAATTTTGCCTACCCGATTAGTAAAAATGACTATGTAACCGAAGCCAAAGACGCCAAAGATGATTGGTATAACGCAACAAATTTTGGGGAAACAAATCATCTGGGCGAGGACTGGAACAAAAATTCGGGAGGAGACTCCGATTGCGGCGAAAGCGTTTATGCAGTCGCCAACGGAACGATCGTTTATGCCCAAGACGCCGGACCGGGCTGGGGAAATGTTGTCATTATTGAACATATCTTACCAGATGGCAAAAAAATTGAATCTCTCTATGGACATTTGCAAGAGATTTTGAAAAATTCGGGCGAAGTCAAAATACGTGAACAAATCGGCAAGATCGGCAATGCGGATGGAAAATATTTGTGTCATTTGCATTTGGAAATCCGTGAAGAAACTTGTCCGATGTGGCACACAGTCGGCGGCGGATATTCGGGGGAGCGAAAAGGTTGGCTTGATCCTTCGGAGTTTATTGATAAAAATCGTAGTAAATAAACATAAGCACCAATTAACAATTAATTGGCAATCAAGAAAACCCGAAAACTGAAGTGACTCAACTATTTGACAACTTTTCTTTATTTTCAATCTGTTGCAAAACTTTTGCTTATCTGCTTAGTTGTATTAGGTCAGATTAAAACAAGATTGATAAATAAATAGTGTGCGGCAGGGAGCGCTTGTCTCCCTGCCTGCCAAACGCGAGAGCGTTTGAAAGATGTTTGATGAAACTCAAGTTGATTTTTGGCAAAGTCTCTCAAAAAAAGTCAGATATTTGGATGTTTTCAACTTGAGCCCGGGTCAAACTCAGTCAGATCGCCGTGCAATCTGGCAGGTTAAGGAGCGCCTGCGCTCCCAGCCAATAACTGCTTAAAAGTTAATCTGACATAGTAGAATTAGACACTTCGTTTAACTAAAAATTTCGTCTAAATCTCGTGCGCCGTGTAAAACGCTGACGATTGCTACCAGACCAGACCATTCACGATAGAAAACCAAATAATTACCTTCGGGAAAACTGCGTAAATCTTGTTTTAATTCCGGCCGCTCTCGTCCGATTTTCGGGTTATCTGCCAACATTTCAAAACGGGTGGCTAAACGGTCGTTGAAAGCGAGGGCGGCTTCTAAATTATCGGCGGCAATGAAGAGTAAAATTTCATCAATATCTTTTTCGGCGCGAGGCGTAATGATGTAATTAGCCATTTTGCTCCTTCATTTTAAGCAAAAATTCTCTTTTCTCCGCCATCGCTTCGCGTCCGTCTCTGAATCGTCCGGCTTCGAGGTCATCTATCCCTTTTTGAATTTCCTTGCGTAATGCCTCTAATTTCAATTCGCGCAACTCGTCACGCTGCTGTAAAAGCCGAATTGCGTCACGCACAACTTCACTGGCAGAATTGTATAAGCCGCTTTGAACTTTGACATTTATGATTTGCTCTAGTTCGGGTGTCAATGAAACATTCATAACCAAATACTCCTTTCAGTTTCGGATAGTAGCATTATTTGATAAGCATAACAATCTTTGTTATTCGTGTTCGATAGTTTCAGGGATTTGTGTCATTTGCATCTCGAAATAAAGTCAGATAATCTAACGAATTAATTCGGCAATTTTCAATTTTGCCGAAACCGTTCATTTGGTCATTCCGCATGAAAATCTAATTCTGTTTACTTGTTTGGATTTTAATAAGAGCTTCTATTACAATATTTTGAAGCTGGAGAGGACCAATTTTCATGAAAAAATTTATCTTATTATTCATCATAATTTTATATTCGGCATCGGTGGCGATTGCTCAGCAAACCAACAAACCTTACGCTAACCCTGATTGGAGCAAACCTTACCCGGCTTTTAAGATCGTGGGAAATCTTTATTACGTAGGCACCTACGATTTAGCCTCTTATCTCTTGGTCACCCCAAGCGGAAATATACTGATCAATACGGGACTTTCAGATTCTTATCTTTTGATCAAAAATAATATTGAAAGTTTAGGTTTTTCCTTAAAAGACACTAAAATCCTCTTGATCACTCAAGCTCATCACGACCATACGGGAGCTTTAGCTCAGATAAAAAAAGAAACCGGTGCTAAATTGTTTGTCAATAGACCTGACGCGGATGTCCTAAAAACCGGTGGAAGAACCGATTATGAGATGGGAAAATACGGCGAAACTTTTGCCCCTGTAGTTCCCGATAAACTTTTGAAAGATCGATCAACTATAAAATTGGGCGGCACAAACCTGACATTACTCAGTCATCCCGGTCATACCAAAGGCTCTTGCAGTTATCTGGTCAGTATAAAAGATGAAAATAAAACATACCGGGTTCTAATTGCCAATCTGCCGTCAATAATAATTGATGGCAAATTCTCTGAGGTTAAAAAGTATCCGAATATTCAAAAAGATTATGCCTACACTTTCAAGGCGATGAAAAAATTAGATTTCGATTTGTGGGTCGCTTCTCACGCCGGCCAGTTTAATTTGCATAAACTCCGGCAACCAAATGATTCATACAACCCGGCCATTTTTGGTGATAAAGAAACATATTTTGAATATTTGAATGATTTAGAGAGCGATTACCAAAAAAAACTAAAAGAAGAAGATAGAAAATAACATCTCAGAAAGACACATTTAGAGGGTCTCAGGGGTTTGTTCGTCAACAAACTCCTTCAGTGAAAAAGGAGCGAGATATTGATACTGGTCATTGAATCTTTGGTTGTCTCAGTTGCCATCGTAAAGTCATAGCATAAATCGCAGATTCTGCCAGAAGTTTTAAGATTAGAAGTTTGTCGCAGAAAAATTACAGAATAAAATGCCATATTTAGAATAATTCAAGCAAAACCTTTAAATTATCTTCGATATCCATCATTGTTGCTGAAGAAACATTTCCTAAATGTTTAATGAGCCGTTGTTTACTGATAGACCGCATTGCCTCACACATAATAAAACTTGGTGCAGTTAAGCCACCTTCCGGCGGCGTAACTGAAACGTGAGAGCGAATATTCTTAGATTTAGACGTTATTGGAATAGCATACAAAATTTCCGCAAATCCTTGATTAAAATAGTCACTGGAAACAATTAGAACAGGTCGCATCCCTGCTTGTTCTCTTCCGATGGTTGGGTCTAGTTTTGCTAACCATATCTCACCCCGCTTAAATTGTGTCATTCGTTTTCTAAACCATCCTGCAAAGTATTATCCCAAAGAGTCATTTCTTCTTGATACTCCTGCCACGCTTCGGGGTTTGCCCGTAAAGCCTGAAAATCTTCACTCAAGCCGAACGATGGCGGTCGCGGGGCCCTGCGCGTGACGGATAACG
>JANOEF010000653.1:0-4248 GCA_031413075.1 Acidobacteriota bacterium
TTTTGACCAAAATTGAAAATACTCTCAGAAAACAGAAAATAAATGCGGAATGGGCAGTTAAAGTCGTGACTGATGGTTATATTTCGGTTTACAAAGGAATTAGGGATGATCATTTACGGGAAAGATATATTGATTTACAGGATGTGACCGAAAGAATACTGAGTGCTCTGGGCGGAATCGAGAAAATAAGTTATCAATTGGAGTCCGATACAATCGTCGTGGCCAGCGAGGTCAAGCCATCTACCTTGATTGAACTCAGCCAGGGCAACTTGAAAGGGATAATTACCGAAAGTGGAGGGTGGACTTCACATACTTTTATTTTATCCCGTGAACTGAAAATACCGGCTGTGACCGGAATTAAAGGAATTCTTCGCCGGGTAAAAAACAATGATCTAGTCATTGTGGATGGATACAGTGGTCACGTTTTAATCAATCCGGATGAACCTACCATCCATCAATACCAACAGAAAGTAGAACATTTTCAACAACTTTACGCTGAAAAACTAGATAACTCAAAATGTGAATTTCAAACCTTGGACGGAAAGCAAATCACAGTCAGGTCAAATCTTGATATTGGAATCGGTTACCCACAGGCCAAAAAACTTGGAGCCAAAGGAATCGGTTTATTTCGTTCCGAATATCTTTTTAATCAATTTCAGGGTCTTCCTACCGAAAAACAACAGTATGACACCTACCGCGAAATAGCCGACGTGGTTGGCGATGATGGGGTTAAAATACGCACTTTTGACATTAGTTTGGAACAATTGAATGAAGATTTTGAGGATTTGCAACATAATCCTTCATTGGGATTGAGAGCTATCCGGCTGAGTCTCTCCCATGAAAAAATTTATTCAACTCAACTGAGAGCCTTACTCCGCGCTGCTTTTGAAAAGAAATTGGACATTGTCTTACCGATGATTTCGGACATTTCAGAGATTTTTGAAACAAAGAGATTAATTGAAATTGAAAAAGCACGACTCAAAAAGCAAAAAATAAAATTCGGGAATCCGCAAATCGGGGCCATGATTGAGGTGCCGGCGGCGGTCCTGATGATCGAAGAGATTTTCGACGTAGTAGATTTTGTCTGTGTCGGAACTAATGATTTAGTCCAGTATTTATTGGGGGTAGATCGGGATAATGAATTAGTAGCAGACTGGTTTAGGTCACTTCACCCGGCCATTTTGCGTGCAATCAAGAAAGTACTAGCCGCCGGTGAAAATGCGGAAAAACCCGTTATTATTTGTGGGGAAATGGCCGGATCACCGGTATATGTACCCATTTTAATTGGACTCGGGGCTACTGAATTGAGTATGAATTTCTCGGCTATGGAACGAGTCCAGCAAATTATTTCCAACATTGCGTTCGAAGAAGCAAACGAAATTATTAAGGCGCTGGATAATTGTCGGACGTCCGACGATATTGAAGCGACAGTCCGTCACCACCTCTTGTCAAAATGGTCACACCTTTATCCGAATAATATTCTGACTCCGATAAAATATCAAAAGCATTGAATCATCTCAGATATTCACAGTATAAATTGGGAGAATCAAGATTTTTTTGATAAAAGTCTAGAAATACAGGGGTTTTAGTTTTTTATAATAAAAGTGGAGCGAAACTATGCTTTTATTTGGTAGAAATAAACTTGCTCCAGATTAAATACTATTTTATTCTAGCTGGTCAAAGACAAATTATTTGCCCCCAGCACTGCGCAATTTATTTGCTCGATAGAATTAGCATTTTGGCAAAATTATGATTCAACCTTTGCTTAAGAATTTGTTCGTCAGCGCCGTCATTTTGAGTTCGGTTTTTGTGGCTTTCTCGCAACCGGCGAGTCAGGTTGTCAAAATCAATAAAAACTCACCTTTTTCAAAAAATCCAAAAACAAAAACCGAAAAACTAACTGTATCCGGATCGGTGTCAAATTCAACTGAAAATCCCTCCAATGAGGTGAAGATGATGAAGGTCGAGACACCTGTGACTCCTGAATATCTTGAAAAAAATACACAATTGGCTCCGGAAACCAAAAAAGATGTAAATACTCAAAACCCGGTTAAGTTTGAAAGCCGGTCGGTGGCGGCCAAAACCTTAGAAGTCGCCAAACGAGCCAGCGCGGTGGAAATTTCGCCCATGGAAATTTATAAAATTGGGATCGAAGATGTTTTGTTTATCAGCCTGCAAAATGCCCCTTCCAAAGAATCAACCTACTTTACTGTTTTGAACGATGGCACAATTGACTATCCGCTGGCGGGGGAAATGCTGCAGGTAGTTGGTTTAACCACCGAACAAATTGAAGATACACTCAAAGCAAAGATAAAACTTTACGATAATCCACAAGTTTCGGTAAAGGTTCGTGAACATAATTCACACAATTTTACCGTTCTCGGGTTGGTGGAAAAAGCGGGCGTTAAAACAATGCAGCGCGAAGCCATCCCCTTATTTGTTGTGAGAGCAGAGGCAATTGTCCAAAATAAGGCCAGCAAAGCGATTATCAAACGGCAAAACGGAACAACTCAAACTGTTGATTTACGAGATACAAAATCTGGGGAAGTCTTGATCTATCCAAAAGAAATAGTGGAGTTTATTGGAGATAATCCGGAAGGGATTAATTCATCTTCAACCCATTTTTATTATATCGGCGGCGAAATTATGGTTGGCGGGAAAAAAGATTTCACTCAAGGGATCACTCTCACCCAGGCCATCATTGAATCAGGCGGATTAAAAAAATCAAACGCTAAAAAAGTTATTATTCGGCGAAAAAATACCCAAGGATTACTAGTTCCCTCCGAATATAAACTGAAAGATATCAAAGATGGTAAAGCGGCAGACCCGCTTCTGATGCCCGGTGACACCATTGAAATTGGGAACTAGCAAAACTATGCCAACTGGTATTGTAAATGTTAAACAAATTTGCTAAGATGTTCCTGCCTTGCAAAAAATAAATCGGGCAGCCGCTGTTGATTTAATCAAGAGAGGAAAGTCCGAACACCAAAGGACAGCGAGCCGGATAACATCCGGGCATTCGGCAACGAATGACGACAAGTGCAACAGAAAATAAACCTGCCTTCGGGTGAAGGGTGAAATGGTGAGGTAAAAGCTTCACCAGCGTATTTGGTAACAAATACGGCTAGGTAAACTCCTCGTGGTGCAAGACCAAATAGGGAATTGTTAAAAAGAGCGGTCCGTTCAATAAATGACGTTTCCGGGTAGGTCGCTTGAGCTTTTTGGTAACGAAAAGCCTAGATGAATGGTTGCCATTCGATTTATCGAATTACAAAATTCGGCTTACAGATTTGTTTTTTCAAGGCACTTTAATTCGGGATTTGAAATTTCTGATTTTGGGATTGTAAAGAATTTATAAGTTTAACAGATTCAAACCTATCTTAAAAATCAAATTTTTTGCAAAAATATTTACTCAAAAAAAGGAGCTAATTTTAATAATGGTCAATCGAAAAGGTGTTTTTATTGGGGCGTATGTTCCAAAAGAGCTCAAAGAATCTCTGCAAAGACGGGCGGCGGCCGAACATCGCACCCTTTCCCAGGAGATTACCAGGATTTTAGTAGAGGCAGTTCACGGCAAAGGATTACCAACCGGAAGTGTTGACCGGCGGACTACCACTACTATTCCGCGTCGCCGGGCAACTGACCCATTACCCCGTCGGCGGTCTGAGGATTTGCCATTTGTCGGATCAGAAAACGATAAAAAGGATTAGTTTTAACATTCAAAATTCAATTAACCTGTGAGCGTTGTCGGATAAGGTGATGACGCTTTTTGGTGTTTGAAGGGAACTCAACCGGTAAAGCCGAATAAAGTTAGTGCTCAAACACAATCTGGTAGTAATGTTGGAAAATTGACTTCTCAAACTGAATAAACCAAACTTACAAATATGAAATGGTTAATTTTTCTCGGGATAATTTTGTTTTTGTTTTTGCTGGTGGCCTGGCGGTATCGAAAGCAAATGTTGGCTGCTTATCAAATCTGGAAAATGTTCCGCCAAATGAAAAAAGTCAGCAAACCGGCTGAAAATCAGCCAACTAAAAAAGAAAATCTTAAGGAAGTTCCACTGGTCAGGTGTGAAAAATGTGGAAAATGGATTTCTGCCGACGGTGCACTCAAATTGAGACAGGAAAAATACTATTGCTCAACAACTTGTATGGAAAAAGCGGCCAAATTACAATCGTTAGTAGATTGAAATTTTAGATAACTATACATAATCGGCCGTCTTCTGAAATTGCTGCATTTCCAGCCTC
>JANOEF010000654.1:0-15871 GCA_031413075.1 Acidobacteriota bacterium
GTTTTTCATCACTAATTTTCCATTCTCAAATCTCTACCCGTCATTTCCAACGGTTTTTCGAGGTCTAAAATACCTAAAATCGTCGGGGCAATATCTTCGAGTGCACCGTCTTCGCGAAGCTTTAAACCGTTCGCGTATTCATCAATCAAATGGAATGGAACCGGATTTCTGGTGTGAGTGTTATTTACTTCGCCGTCGTCAAAATTCACCATTTCTTCGCAATTTCCGTGGTCTGAGGTGATAATAGCCACGCCGTTGACTTCTTTGATCTTTTGCAGGATGCCGCCCAGACAGGTATCAATAAACTGAACGGCTTCGATTGTTTTGGGCAAATTACCACTATGAGCACTGATGTCAGCGGCGGCCAGATTAACGATGAAAACATCATTTTCGCCTGCCTCAAGTCCGCGCAGCAGTTTGTCCGTGACCTTAAAACATCCCATCTCAGGCTGAGCGTCTGATTTGGAAATTTTGGGCGTTGAAACTAAGATCCTTTGTTCGCAAGCGTGTTCGGATTCGATTCCGCCATTGAAAAAATAGGTGACGTGAGCGTATTTCTCGGTTTCGGTCAGCCGGCAATTTAAAATACCCTGTTTGGCAAAAATCTGGGCCAGGCCGTTCGACTCTTCTTCCATCGAAAAGGCTGTCGGTAAATCAAAAGTGCGGTCATATTCGGTCAGGCAAATAGCTTTAATTTGGGGTTTAGCGTTTGTTTCAGAGTCGTCTAAATCGTGAATAGCCAATGCTTTCACCAATTGTCTGATGCGATCGCCGCGATGATTGAAAAAAATAACCGTATCGCCGTCTCGGATGGTGGCGACCGGTATTCCGGGTTTTGATTCTAAGACGATGGGCTGGATAAACTCGTCATTGATTCCCCGTAAAAACGAACCGCGAATGGCGGAAATTGGATCAAATGCCCGTTCGCCTTCGGCGTGAACCAGCATTGTGTAGGCGCGGGCGGTGCGCTCCCAATTTTGGTTTTTATCCATTGCGTAATAACGTCCGCAAAGACTTGCTATTTTGCCGATTCCGACATCATGGAGCTTGATTTCAAGGGCTTCGGTATAAATATCGGCGGTCCGAGGCATGACATCCCGCCCGTCTAAAATTGCGTGAATAAAAACTTTTTCCAGTCCCGCATCTTTGGCCATTCTAAGCAGGGCAAAGAGATGATTCTGAGAAGAATGGATGTCGCCGTCCGAGAGTAATCCAATCAAATGCAGACTTGAATCACCGACTTTGGTTTCGGCTAACGCTTTGTTCAAAACTTTATTTTCAAAAAAGCTTCCTGTTATGAGTGATTGCGAGATTTTGGCAACTTCGGTTTTGATAATTCGCCCGGCCCCGATGTTCATATGTCCGACTTCGGAACTGCCGCTGACACCTTCGGGCAATCCGACCCGGGGGCCTGAGGCTTCGAGCAGAGTTTTTGGATATTTTGCCGAAATTTCATCGTAATACGGGGTGTGTGCAAGTGCAATCGCATTTCCTTCGCGCCGCGATGAATGTCCCCAACCGTCAATAATAATCAAGGCTAAAGGTCGTCTCTGTCCCTCTCTCATATTTGTTTCTGTTCCAAACCCAAAAGTCCAATTTCCAATTTTGATAGTGTGCATTGTTTTAAGTCAGCAACTTAAACGATTAGTATGCGTTTGGCGCAGGCCGTTCCATCCAACGCTCGGGAAATTTTAAACCGTCAAAACCAAATTGTGAATAAAGTCCGTGAGCGTCCTTAGTAGCCAGAATCCAACGCCGTAATCCCTGTAAATGAGGATGATTTATGATAACTTCCATCAGCCATTTACTCAAGCCTCTGCCTCGAAATTCGTTCAAAATGAAGACATCGCCGAGATAGGCGAAAGTCGCAAAATCCGTTACTACCCGCGCAAAACCGATTTGGTTTCCATTAAAGTAAAGCCCGAAACAGAATGAATTTTCGATCGCCATTTTTGTCTGTTCAAGTGGGCGATTCTGCGCCCAATACGAATCTTCGGATAAAAATTTTTGAATAATTTCTATTTGCAGACACGATTTATCCGTGGTGATAGTAAATTCATTATTTTGATATTCGTGATTGTTCATCTCATTTCAAATTTTGCTTGACAGGTCGGGCATTCAACTATATTTTTGAGGCCGCTCTAAGGAAATAGTCAGGATGATCAAAAATAAAGTCAAAAAACGCATCCCTTTTTTTACCTTATGAGGGGCAACTGTCTGGTACGCGCCGCAACGCATCGGGTGAACCGTCAGGTTCTAACTCCCGCGAAAAAAATTTAGTGCCGATGATTAAAAACATATTTCGAGAGAATTTTACTTCATTTGTTTAACATTTGAAATAAAACTTTCAACTTCCTGTGCTGATTTCAACCTAATTACTATTTTTTCGGGTTCAATGTTTTGTAATCTTGCTTCAATCTTGGGTTTGGTCGTTCGGGCAAAATTCCAGATCCACCCGAGAAACTCCAAATCAATTTTTTCGTGGCAACCCTCCGCCATATCAGGACGATTTGTCCGGCGATAGGTGAGCCGCCGCTTCAAAATCCGCAAAAGACAAACGGAGCGCGGCAAATCAAGAAAAATGGCGGTGTCGCCGGCTTCGAGCCGCATCTCCATAGTTCCGCCGAAATTTCCGTCCAAAATCCAAGAATCTCGTTTGAGAATTTCAGCAACTGTTTGTTTCCACTCAACTTTGGAAGGTTCGATCCAGTTTGGCTGCCAATAAAGCTGATCGAGATGAATAACCTCAATACCTGTTATTTCGCCCAAACGTCTGGCCAAAGTTGATTTGCCAGCTCCCCCGGAACCGATAATGACAATCCGTTTCATAGCTCAAAAAAAATAGCAGTCTGTCAGCCTGACCTTAACTTCAGGCTTGAGTTAGAGTTAATGAAAAAATGGAACACGGATTTTGACTTACTCAGCAGATTTTCACGGATGATTTTTGAAACTTCCACATTGGGGCCGTCAAAATTTATAAGAGATCAACTAAAATCAGTTTTAGCTGTGAAAATCAGCGTCTAATTGCTGTTAACTATCAGCCAAGCGCTTGGCTAAAACAATAATTTCCTCTGGTAGAGTGCCAAAAAATCCATGGTTAAAGCAACGATGCAATGCAGCGATAACCCGAGCCAAATGCTTCCATTAGTATAGCTTAGCCATCCGAGAAAGACGCCCGCCAGAATGGCCGCAAAGGCTTCTGCCCCGGGTTTGCCGAAATGTACCATACAATAGGGAATC
The DNA here is from genome assembly GCA_031413075.1 of Acidobacteriota bacterium. GTDB lineage: Bacteria > Acidobacteriota > Blastocatellia > Pyrinomonadales > Pyrinomonadaceae > JAIBCC01. The sequence goes on from JANOEF010000654.1 coordinate 3,241, forward strand.
GTCATCACAAAAATTGAATAGTGTCCGAGGGCGGGTTTGAGGCTCTGGACTAAAAAGCCGCGAAAGAAAAATTCGGTGTAAAAAAATTGGGTCAGATACAAAATTTCCCAGACTAAAAATGCAGAAGTCAGATATGAATCGCCATTATAAACTTTGAAAAAAGGATACTTTTGAGAAAAACTTTCGGTAAATGAAATGAGAAAAACAATGGGCAGCATAATCGCCAAGCACAATAACAAAATACTGACCGTACCCTCCTCAAATTTAAATTTTAATCCATAATCGGTTAAATTTTGTCCTAAAAACAGTTTGATGAAAATTGCCGGAATGACAAAATAAAACAAAGTCAGCACCCCGACCCAATAACCGAGCGATGGCAGATTGTTTTTTTCCGAATAATTGATGGCATCGCCAAAAAATGCAAACGGAGTATTTCGCAAAAACTCGCCCACATTCTTGGCGCTTAAATAATAAACACAAGTGAGGGCAAAGGCTGCATAAAGCAAAGAGAATATTGCAATTTTATCGAGATTGGCAAAATCGAGCCGGATGGATTCGTAGAGTTTTAACATTAGAAGTTGTATTTTACCTTGAGTTTGGCGTGAGTCAATTTGGGAAAACAAAAAATCTTAGTCGTGCTTGGGTTGAGCTCCGTTTGACACAGTCAGCAGAAAAAATGCGGCCAGAATCGAAAGCAACGCGCTGAACATAAATGCTGCACTCGCGCCAAACCAACTCCAAATACCGCCCAGCAGGAGCGAGGCCGGAAAAACCGTAATGCCGAAAGCTAAATTATAAAGTCCAAAAGCTGTTCCGCGTTTTTCCGGCGGAACTAAATCTGCTACCAGCGCCTTTTCTGCGCCTTCGGTCAAGCCGAAATAAACGCCGTAAATAATAAACAAGGCCCAGGCCTGCCAGGCTTCACTGACAAAAGCAAAACCCAGATAAACCAGCGCATAGACGATCCAACCCGAAAAAATTAGTTTTTTACGCCCGAATTTGTCCGAAAGGCTTCCGCCAATGAGCGAGCTGACTACTTTGCTGAGATGTAAAACCATCCACAGAATCGGCAGCATCGCAGTCGAAACGCCCGCTTCGCCGGCTCGTAAAAGCAAAAAAGCATCGGTCGAATTTGAAAGCGTAAAAAGCGCAATGACGACTAAAAACCGCTTAAAATTTCCGTCAAATTCTTTGAGCGAAAGTTTGATCGGTGACTGTTCAATTTGTTGGGCAATCTCAGTTTTACCATCCTCATTAACAAAAAAAACGATGACAAATAGTCCGACCACAATCGGAATCGAAGCCAACAAAAAAACGCTTTGATATTCGCCGACAGTCGGGATTTGTGGATCAACCGCATAAATCCAGAGCAAAATTGTGGCGATAATCGGACCGATCACTGCACCGAGATGATCGGCGGCTCGATTAAACCCAAAGGCAAATCCACGTTTTTCGTATGGGACTTCGGCCGCCAAAAGTGCGTCACGCGGTGCTCCGCGAATCCCTTTTCCGACCCGATCAGTTAGACGAACAAAAAGAACCTGTTGCCAGGTCGAGACAAAAACCAACAGTGGGCGAACCATGCTCGAAAGAGCATAACCAGCGAAAACAGGTAGTTTACGAGAATTGAAACGATCGCTCAGGTAGCCTGAAAACAGTTTCAAAAGACTGGCAGTTGATTCTGCAATCCCTTCGATAGCACCGATGGCAAACGGAGATGCTCCAAGCGTGAGTGCCAAAAAAGTTGGCAACAGCGGATAAATAATTTCGCTCGAAGTATCATTGAGCAGACTGACAAAACTCAACGCCCAAACATTGCGAGGTAAATCTCTGTAACGCTTCAAAAACATCAGTTTAAAGTTCAAAGTTCAAAGTTCAAAATCACAGCAATTTGAAGTTCAACTTTCAAAGTTTTCTTTGATCAATCATCGCTTATTTGGTTGTTTTTATTGGTGGGCGTTCCGGTTTTGAGGAGCCGGAACTCATGAAAATAAAGGCAATTCCGCCAACTAATGCGACCACCAGGATGATCGCCACAACGACCATTCTAACCGCCATTTTGACAGTTTTTTTGAGCATCTTAAAAGCGATAAAGGCAATCACCGCGCCGATCAAAAGGAACACGACGGCCAGCCCGATACCAATTCCGGCCCCAATTGGCGCAACATCAAATAACATCATAATTTACTCGCTTTTTCAAATTCTTTTTCGATTTCCCGCAGGTCTTCTTCAGTCAATTCGGCATTTTCCGCAGGCAAGGCAAATTCTTCGTCTGCCCACGCGCCAAAATCAATTAATTTACATCTTTCTGAACAAAACGGACGGAATTCATTCCCAGTATATTCAACCGATTTTTCACAAGTCGGACATTTTACTAACGGCATAACGCAAAAAGATTAGCACAATTTTTACAAATTTGCGTTATAATTCTGGCAGATTTTTGATTTCATTCAACAACAAAATCGAACAAATTTGGTTCAAACGGCGTAAAATGGGGTTAGATTGCAAATCAATCGCCAAACCGAAATCGCAAATGGAGTAAAAATGGCTGATTATAAAGAGCGTTTTGAAGCGTGGCAACGCCAGGCAAAAGAAAAAATTGAAGAAATTGACAAACAATTCGGCTTGAAAGAAAAGTTTGAAGAAGGGACTAAGGTCATTATTGACACGGCTCAAAAAGGCGCCGAAGTGATGACGGAGGTGGCCGGCAAAGGAGTCGAAGCGGTCAAAGACGGAGTTGACAAAATCAAGACCGAAGCCGAAAAATCCGAAGTCGGCAAACAAGCCGTAAAGGTGGCCGAAGATACCTATAAAACTGCCGAAAAGACGGCCAAAACGGTTTATGAGGCGAGCGCACCGGTTCGGGAAGTAGCCGAAGATGCGGCGAAAAATGCCGGTGGAGTAGCTAAAGAAGCCGGCAAAAAGGCGGGCGAAGTTTTATTTGTGGCGACTGAAAAGGCGGGCGAGGTTTTTGAAGACGCCTCGGAATCTTTTAAAAAGACGACCAAAACCGCTTCTGACATTTTCGGGTTTGGCTCAAGTGTCGGTAAAACACTCGATTCGGCTTACAAAACTCTTTCCAAAACCATCGGCTGGGTTCAGGAAAATCCGCTTCAAGCCGCCGCTTCAGGTGTTTCGATGGTGGTCGGGGCCGGACTCGGGGCGGGTTTTACGCTCGTTTCATCCAACTGGCTTTTTCATTCGGCATTGCCCGCGTGGGGCATCAAACAAGTCAGTGACCAATTTACAAATTATCTCAAAACCCAAGAAGAACTCGTCAGCCGGGGTGAACTTACCGAAGCTGAAACCGAACGCATCGCCTTTGAAAAAGACATCGTCAAATATGTCGGCGCGCCGCTGATGGGGGCTTTCTCTTGTGCCGCGGGAGTTATGATGTGGGCCCAAATCTTTAATCCGAAAACGATTACCGGGGTTCCGATCAGCTGGCTCTTGGGCGGCAATCCGATTTTGGAAGGAATCTGGCTGTTTGGCAACGGAACGGTTTGTCTGAAAGTTGGAGTCGAATTTTTTATGGTTTCGCTCGAAGATCAGGAAGATGTGCAAAAAATGGTTAAGGAAATCAAGGGAATGTTGCCGCAGGTGAGTGCGTAGTAAGCTGTTTGCTGTGAGCAGTTTGTAGATGCCCGCAATTGATCATTTTTTAAAATTGGTTGAAACTTCATTCGCTATTCTGAGAAAAGGACGACGAAGTTTTGAGATTTATTGTTTTGGGGACGCAACTGAGAAGCTGTTTGAAAACTCGAATTTTTCTTAAAAGTCCCCAACGGGGACAAACATAATAGCGTAGGGTAAAGCGAACTGGCGTTGCCACGACACCCTACGTTGGTTAAAGTGTCGTTTCGTCGCTGTAAGTGACGAACAATCAACTATTTATGTTCGACTCCTTCAGAGTCGGAAGCCTTTTTTAATCAGTCCTAGGGATTCTCCCTAGGCTATGTTGTTAGTCACCGTTGGTGACAGAAAAAAGAATTAAATTTGAGCTTTCAAACAGCTTCTGAGCAATATTTTCTGACTAATCCACTAACAAAAGTCGACACCCGCTTTCCTGAGGATGAAAAATGCGTGGTTAAAGACCTTTACACTACGAATGGGATTGGCCTACTTAGTCACCCAATCCGGTACCATCAATGTCCTTAATGTTTTTCCAAAATACCTAGTTTCAAACTTGGAGTCACCGTTCAAATCGCAATGTTGGTATTGAATATTAACAGGAAACGACACATCAGTGTTAGCAATATAAGGTACTCCCTCAATCAAATAACAAAAGACTTTATTATTTGCTTTTAATTCGGTTAATGTATGAATTCTAAGTGTTCTTTCTGGGTTTTTATTAGGTGGCTTAAAAAAATCCTGGCTGAAAACAGGTTCTAAAAACCTATAAGTTATCGAGTTAGCTTTTATCGGCTTACCACTAACGGTTTTAGTTGAAATTACTTTTTTTTCAGAAATATGTTTTGAATTGGAAGTTGGAATTTCCCATCCTTCCTCCTTGATGGATTCATAATTATTTGGTCCAGGTGTTGGAGATTCATTTCGAACCGTGGATTCTTCAGACACCGGGCGAGGGATTGGATTTTCTCTTTTTTGGCAAGCTAATAAAATCCCAATGGCGACTAATAATACTAATTTCCCATAAATCATATTACTTTTCCTGAATAATTCGGTTTCGCAGAATTAGGGTTTTTCAAAGTCGTATTGTGGGTGACTCGTTTATGATCTCAATATCTCTATAGAATGAGTTTAACTACTGATAACTATTAACGAATCTGGATCGGAAACGGCACAAACGAGAGGATAAAAATGAGCAACGTCAAAAACGCGACCAACTTCCTTTTAAAATCAAGCGGAGTGTCGTCCAGCGGTTCAGGATGACCAATCCGCATCATTATTCCCAACAAGATGGCGAACAAAATTCCACTCGGACTGTTGTAATAATACCAACCCGTGATTGAAAGAATGGCCATTATTACAAAAGCAATTTTTCCTGTCCAATTATGTATCTTTTTCCCGAAAATTGCATAGACGGCGTGTCCTCCATCGAGTTGTCCCGACGGAATCAGATTTAATGCCGTAACTAATAATCCAATCCAGCCGGCTGCATAAAACGGATTTGGGGCGATCGGGAGCGTCAAATCGTGATTAAACAGGTAGGCAAAGAATTTTAACCACAAAGAGTCCGAAAAATAGAATCCGCCGAGATCATTTGGGGAAAACGGGCGGGTATCGTATTGCATGGTGAGAAAGGCAATAATCGTAACCGGGATGAGGGCCACAAACCCGGCAATCGGCCCGGCCACTCCGATGTCAAAGGTGGCCGCCCGCGACGGAAGCGGAGACCGAATTTGGATAAAGGCGCCGAGCGTTCCGGCCGGGCCGATCAAAGGCGGGGTCGGAATAAAAAACGGGAGCGTGGCATCAACTTGGTAGATTCGACAAGCAATATAGTGCCCAAATTCGTGCGAAGTCAGAATAAAGAGTAAAGAAACGGAGAATTTCAGACCATAGGCTAGGTATTCATAATTGGTCGCTATCAAATAAATTGTGTCAAAAATCAGCTGCAAATAGCGAAAGGGAAGTGACAGGAGAAAAGTGAAAATCTCATTCCAGGTTTGTGGATTATCGTCCGGAAAGATCGGAATGGTTCCGAAGGGGAAAAGATTTCCGGCGATGGTCGCGGTGCAGAGGGTTAGAAAAAAGAAGAAAAAGTGTTTGATCCATGTTCGCACACTCGGAGGGGGGACTCGTCCAAACGAATTGTCATCATTAATAAAGGACGTTGAATCAGACATTTAACTTCAATTGGACGGGCGTCAATACATTGAGCCGAAAGTTATCGCAAAACTAAAACCGTCAAATAAAAATTAAGCTTAAATTTTTATTTGACGGTTTTAGGTTGTAAATCTTTGCCGGGTTTGAAACGAATCGTTTTACCCGATGGGATTGGAACCTCTTTGCCAGTCCGCGGGTTACGCCCGATTCCCCGTTTACGGGATTTGACAACGAAGACCCCAAAACCACGGAGTTCGATTCTTTTGCCTTTTGCCAGAGCATCTTTCATAGCGTTAAAAAGAGCATCAACTACTTGTTCAGCTTTTTGTTTCGGCACGCCGGTTTTATCTGCTACGCGGTTCACGATGTCAAGTTTTATCATATCTTTGTCCTTATCCTTTTAATAATTTTGGGAAAATAAATCTGTAGCTTTTGATTGATAATAAAAAGAGAACTTAGTATCTGTCAAGCATTTTTTGACAAATTCGTGCCGTTAAACTCAATAAATTGAATGGTTTGGCGCAGATGATGGTCGTAACTTAATGTGAAATAACGAGTTATCGGATTTGCTGATGGAATTCAAAAAAATATTTTAATGTCTCGGCCGGAGTCTCAAAATGCGGAAAGTGTCCAATTTCAACAAGTTCGATGATGTCAGTGTGAGGCAGAACTTCCCGGAAACGCTTGACCAGATGCGCTCCTGAAACCGGGTCAGCCAAACCGTTGATAAATCGCAGCGGAATTTTGGTTCGGGCCAGGGCGCCCACCCAACGTTCACGATACCTCGCCCGCTCGGTCATATAGCGGATTAGTTTATGCGCAATTTTTTTGCCGTCATGGTAACGAAAAAGGGTGACGAAATCATCAAGTTCGGCCGTCGTGGGCCGGGTCTTTTTACCAAAAACTGAAGCAAGACTTTGTTTGAAACGAGAATCCGGAATCAATTGTCCAAAAATAAACCCAAGCGGACTGATCAGTATTTTTTGGGCCAAAATCGGACGATGAGTTTCGGGAAAAAGAGCGCCATTGAGCAAACAAATGGTTTCAATTGTGAAACTAAGACGATTTTCTTCGGCTCGGGCCAATAATTCCTGAGTGATGGTGTTGCCGTAATCGTGGGCCAGCAGATGAACCTTTTTGACCTTCAAATTTTCAAGTAAGGCTTGTAAAACATCAACTTGTTGAAAAGTTGTGTAGGCAAAGTTGACGGGTTTCGCCGAGAATCCATAGCCGATCAGATCAAAAGCCAGAGGGCTGAATTTTTCCGATAAATTGTCCCAAATCTTGTGATAATCAAAAGATGCGGACGGAAAACCGTGCAAACAAAGTAAGACTTCGTCGGAAATTACATCCTGCCGGTAGAAAATTTTATGTCCCTGATAGTCGAAATACTTTCCGGCTTGTTGCCAATTTTCCAGATTCATAGCTTTATATTGACGAAAGTCAATGATAAAATCCATTGAAATTTACCAAATCAGGCGAGGTTCGAACGAAAAATGTTAAAAGATGGGCGCGAAAGCACGAATATTGAGGATCGGCGGGGAATGTCGGGCGGACGGGTTGCGCTTGGTGGCGGGTGTTTGACGATAATTGTCGCCTTGGTGATGGCTCTGGTGGGCATAGATCCGAGCCGTTTCCTGCAGCAATCGCAACAAAATACGGTTCAGGTTGAGCAGTCTCAGCCAAATAAAGCTAATCCGGCCGAAGATTCACAAAAGAAATTTGTGTCACAAGTATTGGCGACGACCGAAGACGCCTGGCGCGAAACTTTTCGCCGGAGCGGGGTTAAATATCAGGAGCCGAAACTGGTGCTTTATCGCGGACAAACCCCGACTGCTTGCGGAACGGGGAGTGCCGCGGCCGGACCGTTTTATTGCCCCGGCGACCAAAAACTCTATCTCGATTTTGCCTTTTTTGATGAGTTGAGAACCGAATTTAAAGCTCCGGGTGATTTTGCGCAGGCGTATGTCATTGCTCACGAAGTCGGTCATCACGTCCAGAATCTGCTCGGAACGATGGACAAAGTTCAATCCTATCAGCAGCGGGTGAACGAAACTCAATCAAATCAACTCTCTGTCCGTTTGGAATTACAAGCCGATTGCTACGCCGGCGTTTGGGCCAACTATGTCAAACGTCAGGGAAAAGTTGAAGTCGGTGATGTCGAAGAAGCGATGAGGGCCGCGGCCGCGGTTGGCGATGATATGATCCAAAAACGGATGCAAGGCTATGTAATCCCCGAATCCTTTACGCATGGTTCAGCCAAAGAGCGAATGTCATGGTTTACCAAGGGGTTTCAAACTGGAGACACGCGACAATGCAACACTTTTCCGCGGGGAATTTAGCTATTAGGTAAAACCCGAGATATGGAAAGTTTCTGGTAAATTCAAAAGATTCGGAAAATAATCTTCCTGCTTGCTCCCGCAAGGTTTTCCGGGATAAAAAAATGCACTCAGAGGTAACCGGAATGGAAGACTTTGAAACATCCCTCAGAAAAATCACGATAGCACCATACATTGTGAAGGCGACGGCTCTGATCGGTGTCAAACGCAAGGCGGGAAGCAATATGTTTCGGCATCAAATCAGCACTTTTGGAATCTTACTTGACTACAAAATTACCGACCCGATTCTGCTCAAGGCCTCAGTTATTCACGATCTTTTTGAAGATGCCGGGAAGATGCCGGGCGTTTCCGAAAGTGAAATTAAAAAACTCGATGCCGACGGCGCGGCCGTCTATGATCTGGTCATGGAAGTGACGATTCGTTTTGTTGATGGAATCCGAGAGCCGAAATCCGAATTTCTGCTGCGGGTTATCCGTGAAGGAAGTTCGCGCGCCAAAATCTTAAAACTGGCTGACCGGATCAGCAATATTTTTACGCTCGGATTCGTACACGACCCGAAATTTATTAGAAGATATTTACAGGAAACCAGAGATTACATTCTGCCGCACGCCGAAAAAGTCAGCCCCGATATGTTTCGAGAGCTTTCGGATCTGGTCGAAGATCGTGAGAAAATGCTCAGTCTTTTGCAAAAACAAAGTTTGTTTTCAAAAATGTGGAAGTATTTTCACTCACGGGCATGAGAAATTATTAAAACCAAAATGCCCGTTCGGCAATCTTTTGAGACTTGTCATTTAGAAATTTTGCAGAAACTCATCATTTAGCCGCGAAAGCGCATAAATGAGTTTTCAAAACAGTTTCTAATCGCGTCATTTTATTTTTGACTTGTTACTAATCTTTGGAGACTTGTCATTTAGAAATTCCGGAATCTTTATCGTATAGTTATGGGGCTATAAAAAATAAAAACTAAAAAATTAATCAGTAGGAAGAGTTATGAAAAAAAGACTTGTCGAATTGTATTGTTTAATCGCCATCTGCATCGGATTGAGTTTGTCCGGCATTGTGTTGGCTCAAGACGCATCTGAGGCCAAGAAGACAGAGTGGAACGTGCTAAATCCGCCATATAAACTCTCGACGGTTTCGATAGACACCGAAGAAACAACCTGGTCGAGTTTGGACATTACTCCTGACGGCAAAAAGATGGTCTTTGACATGCTTGGCGATCTTTATGTGGTTGACATTGAAGGCGGACAAGCCAAAGCCCTGACGCAGGATTTTGCCTGGGATCTGCAACCTGCGGTCAGTCCGGACGGGAGCAAGATAGCATTTATTTCTGATCGTGACGGCATCTCGAATGTGTGGGTGATGAATATTGACGGCTCAAATCTGAAACAGGTCAGTAAAGAAAAACAGAATATTATTCACAGCCCTAAATGGAGTCCGGACGGAGAATATATCGCGGCCACCAAGGGAATTATGTCAACCCGCAGCATTCCGGCCGGCGAAATCTGGCTTTATCATCATTCCGGCGGCGGCGGTCTCGTCATCAAACGGAGAGTCAATGGACGACGCGATCAAAAAAATATCGCTGATCCGGTGTTTTCTCCGGATGGGAAATATATTTACTTCACTCAGGACACTACCCCCGGAAGCACCTTTAGTTATAATCGTGACCCGCTGAAATCAATCTTTTCAATTATTCGCTATGATTTAGCCAAGGGCAGAGAGGAGTCATTTATCAGTGGTTCGGGTGGGGCGATTGTGGCAACGCCGTCGCCTGATGGCAAAACTGTGGCCTTTATCAGCCGAGTCAGAAACAAAACGGTCCTCTTTTTGAAAGATCTGGAAACGGGACTTGAAACTCCGATCTATACCGAAATGGAAAGGGATATGCAGGAAGGTTTCGGTTCCGAAGGCTATTATGCTTATTTTGATTGGACCCCGGATTCTAAGAACATCGTCTTTTGGACCGGCGGTAAATTCCATAAATTATCCCTCGCCGATAAATCAGTAGCCACCATTCCGGTTCGCGTTAAAGCAGAGGTGAAATTTGCCGATGCCGTCCGTTTTCCGGTTGAGGTCGCACCCGACGATTTCAATATCAAATTAGTGCGTTGGGCGCAAAAATCTCCCGATGGAAAAACGATTCTTTTTCAAACTCTGGGCAAACTTTATGAGAGGGATCTGGCATCGGGTAAAACTGAGCGAATAACCCGGCAGAACGAGACGGACGAGTTTTACCCGCGTTACTCAAATGATGGAAAATCAATCGTTTACACCACCTGGAACGATCAATCCTTAGGCACCGTTAAAATAGTTTCCGCCACCGGGGGCGAGGGCCGGACAATTACTAAAATGCCCGGCCATTTTATCGAACCGAGTTTTTCAACTGACGGAAAATTGGTCGTTTATCGCAAATTCACCGGTGGATTTTTGCTCAGTCCGAAATATTCAAATGAACCCGGCATCTATGTTGCCAACCTGTCCGGCGGTGAGCATAAACGCGTTGCCCAGGGCGGTGCGGAACCACATTTTGCCGGCGATAATTCCCGCGTTTATTTCACCACCGGAGTTCCGGGAACCGATTATCCGGAGCAGCAACTGGTCAGCGTTGATCTCAATGGCGAAGACCGCCGGGAGCATTTATACGGCGCGGATCAGGTTACCGAATTTCGTTTATCGCCGGACAAGAAATGGGTCGCCTTTACCTATCAGTTTAATGCCTATGCGATGCCGTTCACTGAGACCGGAAAACGCGAAACTATCGGACCTAAAGTGACATCGTTACCCGTCAAACAAATTTCCAGTCGGGCCGGAGAATTTCTGAACTGGGCTGCTGACAGCAAATCAGTCAGTTGGTATAACGGACCGATTTTTTATGAGCGTTCGCTCAAAGACGCTTTTGATTTTGTCGAGGGCGCGCCTGAAAAATTACCAAAACCGGTTAGTGAAGGGGTGAATCTGGCTTTTTCCCAAAAAGCGGATAAGCCGACCGGGTATAAGGCACTGGTCGGCGGTACCGTGGTCACCATGCGCGATGCCAAAAACCAACAGGAAATCATTGAAAATGGCGTGGTCGTCATTAAAGATAATCGAATCGTAGAAGTTGGAAAGGTCGGAAAAGTCACCATTCCAAACGGTGCCGCCATCATTGATACCAAGGGCAAAACGGTCATTCCGGGTTTGATAGATGCCCACGCCCACGGTTCGCAGGGTAGCAATCAGGTCATTCCTCGGCAAAATTGGTCAATGTATTCCAACCTGGCTTTTGGGGTGACCACGATTCACGACCCTTCAAATGATACCAACGAAATTTTTTCCGCCGCAGAAATGCAGCGTGGCGGAATGATCGTTGCACCCCGCATTTATTCAACCGGGACAATACTTTACGGAGCTGAATCACTCGGAGCCAAAGCGATTATTAACAACTACGAGGATGCCGAATTTCATCTGCAGCGAATGAAAGACAGCGGAGCAATTTCGGTCAAAAGTTACAATCAGCCCGCCCGTTCCCAGCGTCAGCAAATCATTGCGGCCGCGAAAAAACTTGGAATGATGGTGGTGCCTGAGGGGGGCGGTAAGTTTCATCAAAATATTACGATGCTGATTGATGGGCATACCGGACTCGAACATTCTCTTCCGATCGCCCGTGGTTACAGTGATCTAACCCAGCTCTGGGCCGCTACCAAGTTTGGTTATACCCCGACATTTATTGTTTCGTATGGGGGCCTCATGGGCGAGGAATACTGGTATGACCGGACGGAAGTCTGGAAAAATACTCGCCTGCTTCGCTATACGCCGCATGAGATTCTCGATAGTCGAGCCATCAGACGACCAACGGCGCCGGATGATCAATACAATCATATTGAAGTCGCCAAATATGCGAAAGTATTGAATGATAAAGGCGTTAGCGTCCATATCGGCGCCCACGGACAGCGCGAAGGGCTCGCTTCGCATTGGGAACTCTGGATTATGCAGCAGGGTGGATTTTCGCCGTGGCAAGCCCTTCGCAGCGGGACTATTCAAGGCGCCCAGCATCTTGGAATGGACAAAGACCTCGGAAGCCTCGAGGTCGGCAAACTGGCTGATCTGGTTGTCATTGACGGCGATGTTCTCAAAGATTTGCGCCGGAGTGAATTTGTTCAATACACGGTGTTGAACGGACGCATTTTCGAAGCCGCCACCATGAATGAACTGGGTAGTAAAACTAAACGCCAACCATTCTTTTTTGAAAGAGAGAACCAAACCTTTATGCCGGCTGAAACCAAAAAAGTGATGGAAGAAAAAGCTATTATCAATCACTGGATTCATTAAAACAGGGTTTAGGAGTAGTCCAAAAGACAAAAAAATCAAGATGAGCGATGGTATCGAATAAGAATATTATTTTCGTGATATTATGTGGCATTTTCTGTGAAATTGTTCTATATTTCTGTTACGATATTTATCTTTTGCTATGAAATACAAAATTTCTCATTTTGCCAAACTCAATAAAGTTACCTATCGCA
>JANOEF010000655.1:0-7939 GCA_031413075.1 Acidobacteriota bacterium
CTTCTGCTTTTCTGGCAAATTCAGATAATAACTCAGTTGCTTTCCGACAAAATCCCTCTCATAATGTTCTTTTTTACTTCGCATTTCTATTAGATGCAAAAATATCTTATTGGATTACTTTATTTAAATTCTTTTACTAATCATCTATTTGCAAACTTTTCTTGATTTTCAAGAGGTCGCCAAACTTTTGCTGACCTGCTTATTTGTGAGAGATGTCGCGTCATTGAATAGATAATCAAAAGAGGCTGTCAAATAAACAGCCTCTTTTGATTCAGTTTCAGTCAGCTTTTTTCCGTACGTTTGCAATTTTTTAAGCCGAGACTTTGGCAATCGCCACTAATTTTTCACGTTTAGAAACGACGACGCCGCCTGGTTTTTCTACTGTAATCGCAAAGAGTTTCGGTTTTTGAACTTTTAACTTGGCATCAATCGGAATCAGCACTTCACCATTCCCCTTGACATCAAAAACTCCTCCGTCAACCGGTGTTTTTTCGTCTTGCGTTTCGTCGAAAATCCAAAGTTGGTAAGTTTCTTTGGCCACGTCATTGGCCGCCAAACCTTTGAACTTCATAAAACCTTTTTGTTCGGCTTCGCTCCAGACAACTTCCCCCAAAATTTCTTTATCGTTAGCCGGGTTAGTCCAGGTCGTTTTTTGGACATCTTTGGCCGAGTTTAGTAAGTTATTATACTGGTCACTGACCGGTATAATTTTTGGTGGAACCTCTTTGACGATTTCAACTGTGGTCGGTTTTTGCAGATTAATCCATAAACTAAATCCGAGGGCAACACAGGCAGCACCTGCCAGAGCCCAACCGAGCCATTGCATAAATGGCCGTTTTGGCTCGAAGACAAAGGTCTTTTGGATTTCATCGCTCGGAGTTTCAGATGAAGCTTCGCGCAGTTGCGGTTGAAAAGGTAAAACCTTGGCTGATTTTTCCAAGGTCAAAACACTATTTAAGTTAGACAATATTTTGCTTCGCAAATGTTCCGGCAGTGGTTCAAATTCGAGATTGGTCAAGCTCACCGCACTGGCGGCGAATTCGAGCGAACCATTGCTTCTGAGTCCGGGAAATAATCTTTCTAATTCTCTCAATTCGTTTTGCTCGTTCTCGTCTAAACCAAACAAAACTTCATCGGTCAGAAGGTCGAGCATTCTGTCTTTACTGTTGTCAATCATGCTGTAACCTCCTTTAGTCCTAAACTCTCTCTAATCTGTAACAGCCCGCGCCGGGCGTGAGTTTTGACTGTCCCAACGGGCATTCCGGTCAAACTCGAAATTTCTTGATGCGATAAGCCCTGATAAATCGAGAGCTGCAACACCTGTCGCTGTTCGGGACGCAGTTTGGTTAATTCTTTAGCCGCCTGTTGCGCCTCGACGTTGATTTGCAGGTTTTTATGAAAATTGTTACTTGGTTCAACTAAAATGTCGTCCAAAGAATCCGCAGAAACTTGCCGCTGAGATTTTCGGACTCGATCAATCAGGCGTCTTCGTGAAATCATAGCCACAAAAGTTGTTTCCGAAGCTTGGTTTTCATCAAAACGCTCCGCATTTTTCCAAATATCAATAAAAATATCTTGCACTGCATCCTCAGCCTCATCAATGTTAGGTAACATTCGACGGGCTAAAGACCAGACAAGACCGCCGTAAGTGTCTAAACAATCTTGCACGGCCGTCTTGTCTCCCTCTGAAATTCGTTGAAGAATAGCTTTAGTCAATTTAATTTCTCTTTCCTAAAAAAAATATCTTTATCTTTAAGCTACCTTATTCAACTTCATTTGCCAAGTTTACTTGGGCATCAAAACAGTATCAATGACGTGAATTACACCATTGCTGGTCATAATGTCGGTTTTGACAACTTTTGATTTATTGAGCGTTACTTTTCCGCCTTTGACCTTGATTTTAACATTTTGACCTTGAACGGTTTTAGCCGATTTCAATTTCACTACATCACCCGCCAGAACTTTTCCGGCAACTACGTGATATGTCAAAATCTTAACCAAGGTGGCTTTGTTTTCCGGCTTCAAAAGATTTTCAACGGTTCCGGCCGGCAATTTAGCAAATGCTTCATCGGTTGGTGCAAAAACTGTGAACGGTCCATCGCTTTTCAAGGTGTCAACTAATCCGGCAGCCTGAACGGCAGCCACCAAAGTTTTGAAAATTCCGGCTCCAACTGCCGTGTCAACGATGTCCGGTGTCGCAGTATAAGAAGCATTTACGTACTTAACTTTTTGCGTAGTCGCCGCAGTGGCTTTTTTATCGCCGCAATCTGCTTTTTGTCCAAAAACTGTCAAAGAACCCATTCCTAAAACACAAACTAAACCTAATACTAATTTTTTCATTTAATTAACTCCCTTTGTTCGATCTTAAAATTTTTATTTAACCTTTTTTCAAAGGCTATGAAACTGATTTCGCCGGTTTGTCAGGATTGGTTTCAAAAGAAATGATAAAAAATGTGAAAAGTTGATCGAGCGAGGTTGATTTAACTAGCAACCCATATGTTTCCAATGAATAAGAGAGTGTAACGGTAATAAACTTCTTCCGGTCTTCTTGCTTTTAGTTTCAAATTTTACTTTTTCCAAAACTTTGAAACAACGGCGATGATGAAAAGCGTCAAACAAACTCCGGCCGAAATCATACAGTATTGGCAAATTGCTTTGATGACAAAGATTTGCAGATAGACGAAGTAGGACGAAGCGGCAGCCATCAGCGAAACCTGAAGTCCGAAGATAGACCACGCGGTTCGATTGCCGAAAGCGGCCAAAATGGCCCAGCTAAAGGCCATAAAATAAGCAACTGCACCAATCGCGGCGAGCGGAACCCCAGCGATTTCGGCATATTGACTGGTTAAAACAGTTTCGCATCCGCCGGTTGCATTGCAGGGAATTTTTTCACCCGTTAAATGATGAATGGTCAAATAGATCGCGTCGCCCAGCCCGCATATGGCCACGACAGCCGCCAAAAGCGGGAGTTTGGCGACTGTGTTTGATTTGGTTATTTGTTCAACTTCGTTCATTTATTTGTCGAATTAGTATTGCCGGTATTCGAATTAGCAGGAGCCGCCGGCGATTGTTTATTTGCCGGATTTGCATTGCCGGGATTGGAATTCGCGGGAGCCGCCGGGGCTTGTTTGGCACTTTCAACTCTTTGCAGTTCTTTTTCGACTTCGGATTGTAAACTGTCCAAATTACCGCCGAGTGGTTTGCTGTTAATGTAAAAGGCGGGTGTTGAACTGACGCTGACGGCTCTTCCGCGCTGGATATCGGCATCTACCTTGTTTTTGACGGTCAAGCCCATCATATCGTCGGCAAATTTAGTCACATCCAATCCCAGAGTTTTAGCATATTCGAGAAAAATCTTGCGCGCATCCGGCGAATTTGCCCAGGTTTGCTGATTTGAGAAAATCATATTTTGCATATCCCAAAACTTCCCTTGGACCCCGGCCGCTTCAGTCGCACAGGCCGCGTCATAAGCATACGGATGCGTTTGCGTCAGCGGAAACTGGCGAAAAACGATTCTCACCCGATCACCGAAAGCCGCCCGGACTTCTTTTACTTTGGGGTGCATATAGGCGCAGGTCGGACATTGAAAATCCGCAAATTCTTCGATCGTGACGGGAGCACTGGCAGGTCCTAAAGACCAGGCCGGACTGCCCCCCGGCGGTGCTTTACTGAAAACTTCCGACCAATTTTTTTCGGGTGCCGGAGTTTTATTTGAAGCAGTTCCAGGTGTTTTGCTTTTTGTATAAAACCACCAGCCTCCCGCGATGGCCGCCAATAGAACCAACCCGATAATAGCGACGGGAAGACTAGATTTATTATTATTTTCCATTTAACTTACAATTTTGAGCCGTCTTTGTTTCGGACGGTGTTCTTCTAAAATTTCGATCGTTTCTCTAACTTTATTATAAATTCCGTCAGCATCCAAACCGTATTTGGCCAAAAGCATTTTCGGGTCGCCGTGCGTCACGATTCGGTCCGGCACGCCCATCCGCACCACTTTAACCGTATCAAGGAGCCCGTTTTCTTCTAAACATTCCATCACGGCGGAACCGAATCCGCCGGCCAAATAGGCTTCTTCGACCGTCAGGATCAATCTTTTGGTCCTGGCCAGTTCTAAGATCATTTCCGTATCCAGCGGCTTCACCCAGCGGGCATTGACCACCGTTGACGGCATTCCCACTTTGGCTAATTTTTCAGCCGCTTCGAGCGCCGGGTAAACCATCGAACCATATCCGACAATCGCAATCTCACCGCCGTCACGAATAATTTCGGCTTTGCCGATCTCCATCAACTTTGGTGCGGCCGAAATATCAACTCCGATTCCGCTTCCGCGCGGATAACGAATGGCCGCCGGGGCCGGATGCTCAATCGTGGTCAGCATCATATCACGCAATTCGGCCTCGTCTTTCGGAGCACCTAAAACAATGTTCGGATAGCCGCGCAAATAGGCAATATCTAAAAGTCCGTGATGAGTCGGTCCGTCGGCTCCGACAATCCCGGCGCGGTCCATGGCAAAGGTCACATTCAAATTTTGCAGACAAACATCATGCACAATTTGGTCGAAACCTCGTTGCAAAAAGGTCGAATAGATCGCGGCCACCGGTTTCAAGCCTTCACAGGCCATTCCCGCACAAAAAGTGACAGCGTGCTGTTCGGCAATTCCGACATCAAAAGCCCGGTCGGGGAATTTTTCCAGAATTTTATCAACTCCGGTCCCGTCCGGCATGGCGGCCGTCAGAGCCACAATGGATTTATCTTTTTCCATCAATTCGCACATGGTATTGCCGAAAACTGCCGTATATTGCGGTGGAGCGGGTTTTGATGATTTATACGGCAAGCCGGTTACCGGATCAAAGGGCCCGGTCGCATGGTAAGCGTAATAATTTTTTTCAGGATTCGGAAAGCCTTTTCCTTTGGTCGTCAACGCGTGAACGATCACCGGCCCATCGTCAACTTTTTTTGCCTCCTGGAGGGCTTTGACCAGCATCGGAACATTATGCCCGTCAACATAGCCGATATATTTGAACCCTAATTCATTGACCAGCGCCCCGGGCAGAACGGCGGCGGCGATGGCATCCTTAAAAGATTTGGCCATAATTCGCAAACTATGCCCGACCCCCGGCACTGCTTCAAGCACATCACCTATTTCTTCTTTCAGATGCTGATAGCTCTGCGCTCCCTTGATCCGATTTAAATAACGGCTCAAAGCTCCCACGGCCGGCGCAATTGACATTTCGTTATCGTTCAGCAAAACCACCAAACGAGATTTGAGATGTCCGGCTTGATTGATGGCTTCCATCGCCATGCCCCCGGCCAAACTCGAATCTCCGATCAGCGCGCAAACATGAAAATCTTCTTTCTTGCGGTCGCGTGCGACCGCCATTCCCAGCCCGGCAGAAATCGAAGTCGAAGCATGTCCCGCCCCAAAAGTGTCGTATTCTGATTCTTTTCGACGCAGGAATCCGCTCAGTCCTTCATGCTGTTTAATGGTATGGAGCTGGTCGCGTCTGCCGGTCAAAATTTTGTGCGCGTAAGCCTGATGCCCGACATCCCACACTAATTTGTCGTGTGGCGTGTCGAAAACATAGTGCATCGCCACCGCCAGTTCAACCGCACCGAGGCTGGCGCCTGTATGTCCTCCCACCCGCGAACAGGTGTCAATAATGAATTGCCGCACTTCGTCAGCGACTTCTTGTAAGTCTTCTACTCTTAACTGTCTTAAATCCGCCGGCGAATTGATTTCCGATAAAAATCTCATTAGCATTTCCCTGCTTGTCTATATTTTGAGAATCAAACGCTATCATACCGTTTTCATTCATTTTCGTAAATTGGACTGAATCACAATTCAGTTTTTTTAGATAATTTTTCCCGCTAAATGTAAAGTTTTGTAAATGTTTAGACCAAACTAAGCTATTTCGCGTCTTAACTACAAACGCACGCAGTTTGCGTAAAAAGAAAAAAGTTTAAGGAGTTATTATGAAAAAAGTATTTGGATTAGCAATTTTAATAAGCCTGGTTTTCGGAGTAAATTCGGCGCTGTTTGCACAGGACGGCCCTCCTCCACCGCCGAAGGAAGGCGGAAAAATGGGTAAACGCGGCGGCCCCGAAGGTCGTGGCGGAATGATGCAGCGAATGCACGACAGACGCGGCGGAAAACGCGGCATGCGCGGAAAGCGCGGCGGTATGCGCGGCGGTGGTTTTGGCATCCCGGATGGCGAAATTTTCAAACTCAACCTGACCGATGCTCAAAAAATCAAACTTTTCGACTTTCGAAAGAAGATGATGACCGAAAGAGAATCAATGATGAAAGACCGCAAGCCGGGTCAAGCACCGGGCCGATCGTCACCTGCGCGTCAGGGTAGAGCGACTTCACCGCGTAGGCCAGCAAGTGCGCCGTCGAGTGGCGGATCAGCTCCAGGCCGTCGGCGTCCTTGTCCGTCACGATCGCCAGCTTGGCGTCGGTATCGAGGCGAAAACTCGTGTCGACCAGTTGACCATTGACGCGGCCGCCCAGCGCGGCCTTGGCCAGGCCGGCGCCGATCGACGCGGCGACTTCGGCAACGCTGACCGGCTGCGCGAACTCGCGCTTCGAGCCATCGGGCAATTGAATCGAGATCATGGCGACAACTCCGACTGAAAAAAGAAAAAGCGCGGTCCGGGACCGCGCTTTTCACTGGTGACGAGGAAGGGCTGGATAGACGAGCGCGAGCGGCTACACCGTAAACACGGTGCCGGTAGTTCGCGGTGTCATAACCGTCATGCCTTTCTCGCCCTTGTTGATTTCGAGTGCCGCAATTCTAGTTCAGGAGCGGAAGAGCTGATTGCCCTCGATGCGCACGCGGTCGCCCACGCGCAAATCGATGGTGTTGCGGTAGTCGAAGCTACGCATACCTCCCTGTTCCAGCTGCACATTGACGCGCACGCCGTGCTGCTCACGGCGTGCGTTCTTTTCGACCTCGTTGCCGATCAAGGCGCCGCCCACGGCGCCAGCCACCGTGCCGACGTTCTTGCCACGGTTGCCGTCGGCGAACTGGCGGCCGATGACGGCGCCAATGATGCCGCCGACCACCGCACCACCACCGTGCGCCTGCTCCGACGAATTACCCACCGATTCGATGCTGCGCACCACGCCATACGACACCGCGGCCGGCGCTGTGCTGCCGTAGCCACCGGGGCTGTACACCGGTGCATTGCTGGTTTGCGGGCGGCTGGCACAAGCCGACAAGAGGGCCAGTGCGAGCGCCGGCGCGGCGATGCGAAGGGATCGTTGCATTCAGGTCTCCTAGTGGGGCGGCCCATCGCCGCGATTGGGCTGCAACGCGCGGCCTTGCGAATCGGTTGATCGCCGGGCGCGGTTTACCTGCCATTACAAAGCGCTGCGCCCGCAAGGATCACTCCTTGCGGGCGCAGCGTGGCAGCTTTGCTCGATCAACCGCCAGCGGTCTCCGGCTCGGTGTCATCTGCCTTGACCGGATTGAAGCTCTCCAGAGCAACCGGCTCGCGGGTCTCGGCCGGCAGCGTCGCCAGCGTGCTCACGTAGCTGGCCAGTGCCTTTGCCGACTGGCTCGCACTGGCTGGCAACTCGGACAAGGGGTCGGCAGCTTGCGGTGGCGGCTGGTCGTTGCCGCCGCCGCCGCCACAAGCGACGAGCAGCAGGGCCAGCGCGGCAGGCATCAGGAATCTCTGAATGCTCTTCATGGCGCTGTCTCCTTACTTCGCGCCCGGGGCGGGCGTGAACAGGTAGGGGAAGCTGGGCAGCAGGGGAACGACAGCCTGGTCGACCGCGTCGTGCAGCGTGAAGGCCAGCGCGCCGAGCGGCACCTTGCTCGGGTTGCAGTCGAGCCCGAAGCCCAGCGCGTTGGCGTTGCCATTGGCCACGCACAGCCCACCCATTACGGCCACCAACGAGATGTCGACCACGTCGTCCTTGGGCCGGCGG
>JANOEF010000656.1:0-7628 GCA_031413075.1 Acidobacteriota bacterium
GAATTTCTAACTGATCTTTTTGGTCATCTGCGCTTTGATCTGAGTGTTTCGGCGGAAAAGACGGACGAAGGGTTTCTTTTGGACCTCAAAGGCCGTGACGCCCCCTTACTGCTCAATGAAAGCGGCGAAGTGCTTGATGCCCTCGAAACCATTTTGTTTCAAATCTACGGCAAAGAAATTGAACGAACCGAGCGGTTTATCTGCGATGCCGACGGGTTTCGGCAAACCCGCCGGGCCGAACTTCAGGCGATGGCCCGTTTTGCCGCCGCTCAGGTTCGAAAAAACTCGAAACCATTTACTTTTGGAAAACTGAATGGAACCGAACGTCGGGTCATTCATCTAGCTTTGCAAACTGAAAGCGATCTGCTCACTGAATCAGTTGGTGACGGCCGGGAAAGACGCTTACAGGTCAGAAACAAAAATTAAAAATGTAGAATGCAAGACCAATTATTAATTTTTGATTTTGCATTTTTAGTTTATGGAAACAATTGTTGCCTTAGCCACACCTCTCGGACGAAGCGGAATAGGTGTCGTTCGTTTGAGCGGCGAAAATTCACGTTTGATTACCCGCCGGCTCATCAAAGACGAAAACTTTGCCCCGCAACCTCGCCGGGCAACTCTCAAAAAAATCTACGAATTTGAATCAGATGAGTTAATTGATGAAGTAATAATTACTTTTTTTCAATCCCCTCATTCGTTTACCGGTGAAGACGTAGTCGAAATTGCCTCTCACGGATCACCCGTCATCCTCCGTCAAATTATTGATAATTGCCTCAAACTTGACGCCCGGATGGCGGAAGCAGGAGAATTTTCCCTGCGCGCATTGATGAACGGAAGAATGAATTTGAGTCAAGCCGAAGCCATTCGCGATTTGATTGACGCGCAAACGGTAGCGGCCGCCCGGCAATCCATTCGCCAGTTACGCGGGGAATTTTCGACACAACTCCAGCCATTGAAAGATAAACTGCTGAATGTCATCGTTGTCCTCGAATCCACCCTCGAATTTGTCGAAGATGATTTGCCGGATTATCAAACCGAACAAATTAAAATAAATCTCCGCGAAATAGCCGGCGAACTGGAAAAACTGGCTTCAACCTTTACGGCTGGGAAACTGCTTCGGGAAGGTCTCAAGGTGGCCTTTGTTGGTCGTCCCAATGTCGGTAAATCGAGTCTATTTAACGCTTTGATTGGACACGACAGAGCGATTGTGACCGACATTGCCGGTACGACGCGTGATTCTTTACACGAAAAACTGGTTATAAAAAACATTCCGATTTCACTGATAGATACCGCCGGACTTCGCGAAACTTCGGATACGGTTGAAAGCATCGGAGTGGCGCGGACCAAACAAACTTTAGCCGATGCCGATCTGGTGGTTGTCGTTCTGGATGGTTCACAGGAATTTACCCGGGAAGATAAAGAAATCTTAGATCAGAGCGAAGGGTTGAATGGTTTGATCGTAGTGAACAAAATTGATATTTCTCAGACAGAGCTTTACAAATCCCAAATTCCAAATCGTAAAACCCGAATCGTTTCGGTTTCCGCCAAAACCGGCCAAGGTTTGGATGATCTCGAAAATGCAATTGTCGAACCTTTTCAAGTCGAAGCGACCAATTCGAGCGGTTTTCTGGTAACCGATGCGCGTCATCACGATTTGCTTCGCCGCGCCAAAGACGACATACAAAACTCAATCGAATTACTCGATCAGAAAATGAGCGAAGAGATAGTTTTGATCGGACTCCACAACGGAATTCGTTATTTGGGCGAGATTACCGGTGAAACTACCACCGAGGATATGCTGACCCGGATCTTCTCTACTTTTTGTATCGGCAAGTAAAAGGCAATAATCATCGGTAATCAAAAAAATAAAATACGTTACAAAAGTCCTGTTTTACAGGGCTTTTCGGATTGCTGCATGGTGGTCAACCAAAGAACGAGCGTGGTTAATAATTATGTTAGCTCAATCAGTTCGAGATTTAGAACATTCACCAAAATTTCACCGATTTCCCGAAGAACTATTTCAAACACTTGAAACAGCTGAAACTGTGATCACTAAAATTTTTCGTAGTGCTTTTGATGCTGATTTTGAAAGCCGGAAATACTATTCTGTATTTTTCCGTTCTTCTTGAAAACTCCAGTTTTTGTTTAATCGTTCCTTAGAGGTTTAATTCCCGTTAGCCTTGCTATGAAATTTTCGGACTTTTCGAGCTTAATGTTTTCTTATTATTGCGAAAAACCCAAATTCAAAGAGCATGATTATCAAACGGAAGCTGTTAATCGGGACATTTTTCTTTGTTTTTTGTGCTATATAGTTGCAAATAGGACAAAATGAAGTCAATAATGTCCTGATTAGGTCTAAATAGGACAAAAAATGTCCCGATTAAAGATCAGGAAATGAGAAGAATAAAAACAGCCGAAATAGAATCGCTTATTTTGAAAATGCTGACCACACAGCCGGAGGTCAGCATTCGTTCGATTGCAGAAGCCGCCGGATTCTCGCCCGACAATGAAACACAACGGAAAGCAATTCAACGGGCGTTGATCTCACTCGAAGAAAATAATTCGATAATTCCCAAAGGTGCCGGACGCTCACGTGTTTATGTTTCATCAGCCACCGAAAAAACAAAATTATCAGAAAGCGGAGAAATGGGAGACGGAGACTATTTTAAGGGAATCACGCTCTCGCCCGAATCTGAAAACTTATTGAAAAGGATTTCACAGCCGATTGAGGGGCGTTCGCCCGTCGGATATAACCTAAATTTCTTGGATTTATATGAACCGAACGAGACGTTTTATCTGTCTGCCGGGCAACGCGAAAACTTACTCGCACTTGGGCGTGTGGAAACAACAGAGCGTCCTGCGGGGACATACGCCCGAAACATTCTTGATCGTCTTTTAATTGACCTTTCATGGAATTCAAGCCGACTTGAAGGAAATACATATTCTTTGCTTGAAACAAAGCGTTTAATAGAACTTGGCGAAACGGTGAGCGGAAAAGATGCGGCGGAAGCACAAATGATTCTCAACCATAAAGCCGCTATTGAATATATCGTCGAAACCTCGGAAGAGGAGCAGATTACATCACACGAAGTTTGCAGCATTCACGCACTCTTATCCGAAAACCTTTTAGGCGATCCGGCAGCTTCAGGACGAATTAGAAATATTGCGGTGGGTATCAGTGGCACAACATACATTCCTCTGGAAAATCCTCATCTGTTACGGGAATGTTTTCAGCTTTTTGTCGAAAAAATCAATCGCATCGAAGATCCATTCGAGCAGTCATTTTTTTCAATCGTTCATTTATCCTATTTGCAGGCGTTTGAAGACGTGAATAAAAGAACGGCACGAATTGTCGCCAATATTCCTTTGGTCAAACAGAATCTAAAGCCGCTCTCGTTTACAGACGTTAATAAAGATGCGTATGTTACGGCTCTGCTGGCAGTTTATGAAACTAATAACATTAGTCTTCTCCGTGATCTTTATCTTTGGGCTTACCGTCGTTCTTCACAGCGATACACCGCTATTCAGCAATCGCTGGGAGAACCGAATTTGCTGAAATTGAAATATCGTTTAGAAATCCAAGAAATTGTGAGAATGATCATTCTCGAAAAAATCGAAGGTAATCAGGTGACAAAGAAAATTCAAGAATTGACTGATAAAAAAGACCTTCCCGAATCAGTCCGTTCAGAGTTTATAAATCTAATCGAGATAGAGATTATGAGTTTGCACGAAGGAAGCGTCGCACGATTTAAAGTTCGCCCCGGCGAATATCAAATATGGAAGGATTTACAGTAAATTCTGAACTAATGATGAATTTGACGCTGATTATTCCTATTTTATGGTGACATTGCCGGTTCATCAGGCAGTTGTTCAAATAAAAGAGCAACCTGATGGGCATCAAGTCACCCCTCAAGTTGAAAAGTTTTTGATGCAACTCAAAAATATTCCGCAAATCTTTGTTACAAAGAGGTAAATGCTGTCGGTTGCCTCCACAGCGACTGCCGGACTTCACCAAAGATCGTAATTCCTTACGATTGAATCCGCCTTCAGATTCAAGCCAAAATTTGTAACCTAAGCAGGTCCGCAAATGTTTTGAGACAGATTGAAAATCAAGAAAAGTTTGCAAATAGTTGAGTAACTTTGGTTTTAGGGTTTTCTTGATTGTCCATTGTCCATTGTAAATTGTGCATTGGTGCTTAGTAATGCAAGAATCGGGTATAATCGGGTATAATATCGGGTATGCTTGAAACATTGGACAAAATTAGCCACTCATTTTCACCGACTCACGAGATACTCAATCTTATTTCGGAGATTGACGAATTCAAAGGGAAATGGAATGTGTTGCAGAATCTTTCGCCTGAAAGACTCTCTGCTTTGCGGCACGTTGCAACTATTGAAAGCGTCGGTTCGTCAACTAGAATTGAAGGCGTAAAACTAACGGACAGAGAAATTGAAACTTTGCTTTCTAATCTCAAGCAATATTCCTTTAAATCGCGTGACGAAGAGGAAGTAGCCGGGTATGCCGAAGCAATGGAGCTAATTTTTGAATCCTGGCAGGAAATAACCCTGACCGAAAATCACCTTAAACAACTTCATTCGGTTTTACTCAAATTTTCAAGCAAAGACACCGCGCATCGTGGAAATTACAAACAGCTTTCAAATAACGTGGTTGCTTTTGATTCGGACGGCAAAGAAATCGGCATAGTTTTTGAAACCGCTTCACCGTTTGAAACGCCTTATGAAATGGAAACATTGATTAATTGGGTAAATCAAACCATTGAAAACAAAACAATTCACCCGCTTTTGATAATCGCTGTTTTTGTCGTCTGTTTGCTGGCAATCCATCCTTTCCAAGATGGAAACGGCAGGCTTTCGCGGATTCTGACAACCTTACTTTTGCTCCGTTTGGGTTACGAATATGTTCCTTATATTTCGCTGGAAAGCATTATCGAAGAAAATAAAGACCTTTATTACAAAGCTCTGCGGCAGACTCAGAAAACTCTGCGCGATGAAAAAGCCGATTGGGAAAAATGGTGTCTGTTTTTTCTGAAATGTTTGAAAAAACAAAAGGATAAATTATCAGTAAAACTTGAACGCGAGAAAATTATCACGCAGATTTTGCCGAAAGCGTCGAGCGAAATTCTCAAGTTATTAAAAGAACACGAGAGATTAACCATTGCCGAATTAGAAGTTTTAACCAAGATCAACCGAAACACTCTGAAAGTTCGACTTCGTGAGTTGGTGCAAGATAATTTTATTGAACAGCACGGAAAAGCCCGTTCAACCTGGTATGTTTTGAAGGCAAAATAGCCTTGCAATGTTCAATTAGCGATCGGCAACAACATCGGCAAAAATAAAACTGTTCAGTAAAGGTGATTTTTTGCTATATTATTGGAAAGGTTATTTTTATCTTTTGTTACAAATCGGCAAAAATATCGGCAAAATGTATTCATCAATCACACAATTTGAACCTCTTTTCCCGTCGCAAACAGGCGAACTGGAAGATTTAGCGCGAGAAATTGTCGCTGCCTCTGCCCGGCTTGAAGGGAGGCTCGCACCCATAGTGCTGGAAGAAATCAAGAAACTGTTGCGCGTCATCAATAGCTATTACAGCAATCTGATTGAAGGACACAGCACACACCCGATTGACGTTGAACGCGCGATGAAAAATGATTACTCATCAGACCGCGACAAACGTGATTTGCAAATTGAAAGCCTAATACACATCGAAGTTCAGGAAAAAATAATTGAGCGTTTGAGGCAAGAGCCGGAGGCAAATGTTGCTTCAAAAGATTTTCTACTGTGGATTCACGAAAAGTTTTATGAAAAACTACCGGAAAGTCTGCGTTATGTAACTGATGGCAACGGCGAAACTACTTTTGTCGAAGCTGGAAAACTGCGCGAAAGGTTTGTTGAAGTCGGGCGTCATTTGCCGCCCGTGCCTGAATCGCTTGATGCTTTTCTTAAGAGATTTGAGGAAGTTTACAATCCGGCAAAAATGCACGGTTTGCGTCCGATCATCGCGCTAGCATCGGCACATCATCGCCTGATGTGGACTCATCCTTTTTTAGACGGCAACGGGCGCGTCACAAGACTTTTCACCGATGCTTACTTTACAAAAATCGGACTTGGCGGATATGGATTGTGGAACGTCAGCCGTGGACTGGCTCGGCGGCGTGACGATTACCGAAATTATTTAGCAGCGGCAGATTTTCACCGCGAAAACGATTTGGACGGGCGCAGAAATTTGTCTGACCGGACATTAACCGAATTCTGCCGTTTCTTTCTCGAAATCTGTCTCGACCAAGCCGAATATATGAATAATCTTCTGTCACTCGACAATTTTCTTGAACGGCTCGAAAAATATGTTGCTCTGCGAAATGCCGGACTAATCGCCGATGAAAAAGGGAAATCTCTGCCGCCTCTCCACCCGCGCACGGCGGAAGTTCTGAAAGCACTGGCAATCAAAGGAGAAATGTCGCGCGGCGAAGTTTCTCAAATTATCCAAATGAGCGAACGCACCGGGCGCAATGTCTTAAAGCAATTACTTGACGAAGGATTAGTTCTTTCACGCTCGGAAAAAGGTGCAGTCAGGCTTGGTTTTCCGGTAATCGCGGCGAGTTATTGGTTTCCCGATTTATATCCGAATGAAGCAGGCCGCTAAGAATTGCTTCAACTTTTCAAATTCCTAACTGGAAATTTCTTGGATTGATGTTTCAATCATTGAGATTTCTTCATCAGTTAATTCCATAAAATCTTTTCGCTTATTTTGGGACAAACTTCCCCGATTTTGCAGTATAAAACGCACTAAAAGTGAGGCTTTTCGATCAGGCATATCAACGATTTCCTTGACGGCTTGCATGGCTGAATCAAAGATTTGCAGAAAACCTAACTCCTCGACCAAATCCCGATTGACCGTTTCTGCGACGCAATGATAAAGAAATTCGGCAAACGGTGTGGCATCCCAATAACGATATAGCTTCACCGTTTCATTTTCGACGGTTACTTCGCATTTGGCATTTATCGTATAATCAATAAAAGGCAAAACTGATGAGGAAAATCTTTCCAAAACTCGCTCATAATCAATTCTTTCCCGTAAAATTACAGCAGAAATCGGAAAAATGAAATTAGGCGGAGCAAACGCCCGACGGGCAAGTTCGTGATGAATCAGAAAACGATGAATTCTGCCATTACCGTCTTCAAAAGGATGAATAAAAACAAATCCGAATGACATCGCCGCCGCCGCACAAACCGGGTCAATTTCCGAATTTTGCAATTTTTCGACAAATTTCATCCAGCCATTCATTAAATCCTCGACATCTTCAGGTTTTGGGGTCACGAAATGAATTTGCCGGGTCGGGCGACCCGAGCATCCCGGTCAGCTCACCCAGCAACACAGGCAACGTGGTGCCTGCGGGCACCGCGAACTTGTCGGTGGCAATCTGGCGCCAGAACGCTTTGTCATGGCCGGGCACCTGACTCCCCGCGATCCAGACCGACGCAATCGTGCGGGTATTCCGGATGTCCTCGAGCGGATTGCGGTCCAGCACCACGAAGTCCGCCCACGCTGCTGGCGTTATGGTCCCCACGTCACTCACGCGCAACGCCCGCGCAGCATCACTGGTCGC
>JANOEF010000657.1:0-2426 GCA_031413075.1 Acidobacteriota bacterium
GACGGAATGGCCGGGCGCGACATGATTCGAAAGGTATCCTGCAAATTTTGAAATTCCGAAAGTTTTACGCGGCAAACGGGACATTTGACGAGATGTTCTTTGATCATCGAACTTTCGTCTAAATCCAATTCGCCTTCGGCGTAAAGGGGCAGATTAAATTGTAACTCTTCACATTTCATTGTTTTGTCGAAGCGCAAAATACGCTTGTCTCAATACTGAAGTTGAATGATTCTCCGACCCCGGCTGTTTCCTCAGATAAATCGTTGTGGAAACAACGCCTTTTCGATTTGGTCGGCAGCTTGAATTTTTTAATCAATGACTTTGTTGCTGGTCATTTTCAAAAAATATTGAAAACTTCAAACCTCAAACCGTCTCGAATTTTCGCTCAATTGACCCTATAACTCCCGTTTGGCACCGTTTAAGTTTGTCTTCAAAATGAAGCCGGGGCGGGACAATCATTCAACTAATTTTCAAAAACCACTCAATTTCTTTCGCAATTCCTCGCGTCCGCGGGCGATTCGCGATTTAACCGTTCCGACATTGGTTTCCAAAGCCGTGGCGACTTCTTCGTAGCTCAACCCTTCGATGTCACGTAAAACAATGACTTCCCGGAAGTTGGTCGGCAACCCGTTCAAAGCCTTTCGCAAAGCGTCTTCGCGCTCATGACGCAAGGTTTCCATTTCCGGGTTCTCTCCAGAATCCGAAAGGCTTTCGCTCAAAGGAGTCTGACCAAAGGCAGTCTCGGCGTCCAGCGAAACGGTCGAACTTCGGTTCCGGCGTTTCCACCAGCGAAAACGATTTCGTGATTCGTTGACCGCAATCCGATAGAGCCAGGTTTTTAGATCTGCTTCGCCGCGAAAATTTTTGATGGCCTTGAGCGCGCTCAAAAAAGTATCCTGGGTCAGATCACGGGCTTCTTCTTCGTCCTCGGTCAAGCGCATCAGCACAGCGTAAACATTGGCCGAATATTGGTTTACCAATTCGTCAAAAGCCTCTGCTTCACCCGCTTTCAGTCTTTCAATGAACACGTTCTCGATGGTCGAATAGACAGAACTCGAACTAGCCGCCAAGGCGACCTCACCCAATTCTTCCTGGTCAAGTGTGATTGACTTACTGAAGAACATCACCAGTCTTTTACCATCCCGTCTGTCGAGAATTTCAAATTGCTCATTCGCTTTTTCTGCGAACTAAACTATTAGACACCAATTTTAGAATTTTGTTCCAAGAAAAGTAAATATTTTTCTCAAAAATGTCAGAATGCGTGAAATGACGATTGATGAGAGAGTTTCGGTAGATCCCGATTTTGGACTTTGGATTTTCAATTGACCCAAAGTTTGAATTTTGGTTAAGTTGCCGATTTCGCTTCTGATAATTGGAGATTTTTTGCGTTTTCAATCGTTTCGAGGTCAGATTGAAACAGTCAACACCAACCCGTTTTTCTAAATTTACCTGAGTTCGGGATCAGAATTATTTCCCACGCTCAAACTAGAAAGACGCGGAAAAATCAGAATTTAATTGGAAAAATCAAGAATTTTTGGCAGGTTTGGATTTGATTTCCGCGACTTCTGCGTGTTCTGCGGACATCTTTTCTTAACCCGAACTGCCGTTAAATTTGGATTTACTGAGTTTGAATGTGGTTTTCCCATTTCAAAAAAATGAAATAGATTAACCCTGAAACTTAAACTCCGGCTGATAAAACGGCGGCTCGTGCAAAATCTTCGGGCGTGTTGACATTGAGGAAAAAGTATCCTGAGTTGGGCAAATCGGCAAGTTCGGCAAATTTAACGTAACGAGTGTTGAGAACCTTCAAAAAATCCCTCACCGAATAATTTTCGCGCCCATTTTCTAACATCTTGGTCAACTTTGGGCGGCAACTTTTCGTTTTATAAATCGCGCAAAGCGGCTGAACTCGACCATCTTCCTGAATCGGGGCATAAGCGTCAAATTGGCTTTCAACTTTGGCGATATTAATCAAAAACATAATTAATTGAACGCTGACGAAAGGATAATCGCAAGCTAAAATTATCGTAAACTCGCTTTTTGAATTAACCAAAGCCGAATGAATTCCGCTGAGAGCACCGCAATTCGAAAAAATATCTTTGATAATTGGGACCTCGTCATCGAAGTTTGTGTGGTCTGAAACTACGGCTGAAACATTTGTCAGGTTGGCCGATGTCAAAGTTGAATGAGCAATTTGGAAAAAGGTTTTGCCATTTAAATTCAAAGCAAATTTATCTTCGCCCATCCGAGAAGATTTTCCGCCGATTAAGATAAATCCTTCCATAAATAGGACTTTCGCTTAACTCAAATCACAAAGCCGGAATCGTTGGATTCTGAAGTTGCGATTTGAGATATTCTGTAAATAATCCATTCCTTAATTGATAAACTGTTTTCTTCATTTCTTGGGCTTTCACCTTGATTGAGAC
>JANOEF010000658.1:0-7036 GCA_031413075.1 Acidobacteriota bacterium
CACTGTTAGACCAGCGTCACCGTTTTGTTTATTCGGCAGTTTTCGGTTCACCGGACAGCTGGCGGTCAAGCGACAGCGGATTCAAGAAATTTATGCACGGATTCGTGATAGCTCCGATCGTCGAAATGGCGTCAGGACGTCCATTCAATATTTTGGCGGTGGGCGATGCCAATGGTGATTTCCAAAGCAGCAATGAGCGCCCGAATCTTCGGTCAGATGGCACTCTTTGTGCGGCAGTTGTCGACGTGAACTGCGGAACTTTCCCGACTAACGGCACGCTCGGTCGTAATACGGGAATCACCCACGGATTCTTCTCGGTTGATTTGCGCTTGACCCGTAAAATACGTTTTGGCGAAAGAATGAGCCTTGATGTGATCGGCGAAGGGTTTAACCTTTTCAATCGCTTTAACGAAGCCGCGGCCAACTCTGATTACCGGGTTGTCAATTCTTTTGGTCAACGAGCCGGAAACGGACGTTTTTTCAGTCAGCCGACGGCTGCATTTGACCCGCGTCAATTCCAGTTCGGTTTAAAACTTAGCTTCTAAACTCCGGTTTAGTCGAAAATTAAAAGACTGGTTAGCCATTGCGTTAATCAGTCTTTTTTTGTAACTTTAGGCTGAGAATGATGAGTTGTCAGTAGCGTCGGCGTAAGCCGATGCGTAACTCGTTATTAATAATTTTGAAAATTCATCTTGAATTAAACAAAGCGGGCGCAAGCAACCCTTCCAGACTTGCAAATTTCTCTGACTTGTCTTTTCAACCTGAGATTGAATGAAAGTTAAGTTTTACAAAATCAACTTAACCAAAATGACAGGTCTGGAAGGGTTGCTCTGCACCCGCCAAACTGTAATATTTGAAACTGCCCCAGCTTTATTTTAGTTTGCCATTCTATTTTCTTGTGATTGCACTAACTGAAAAAATTAAACAAAAAGCCCTTGAAATTGGTTTTCACAAAATTGGTTTTGTCTCTGCCGATGCGCTGACGCACGAGCGTGAACATTTGGAAGAATGGCTCAACGCAAACTATCACGCCGGAATGAAATGGATGGAGCGCGAGCCGGAAAAACGCGCCGACCCGAAACTCCTGTTTCCCGAAGCTAAATCCGTGATCGCCGTGGCGCTCAATTATTACACCCCGCATCAACACGACGTTGACGAAACGAAAGGCAAAGTCTCGCGTTATGCCTGGGGCGATGATTATCACGATGTCATGCAATTAAAACTACGCGAACTGCTTGACTGGATAAAAACCGAAATTCCCGAAACTGAGGGCAAAATTTGTTGCGACATTCAGCCGATCATGGACAAAGCGTGGGCGGTGCGCGCCGGACTCGGGTGGATCGGCAAACATTCAAATTTAATTACCAAAGATTTCGGTTCCTGGGTTTTTTTGGGCGAAATTCTGCTTAATTTAGAACTTGAATTTGAAGATTCAATTGAACCTGACCACTGCGGAAATTGCACGGCTTGTCTGGATGCCTGCCCGACAAATGCCATAGTGATCCCGTATGTAGTTGACTCTAAACGCTGTTTATCATACGCTACTATCGAACTACGCGCCCCAACACTCCCTGATGACATTGTTAAAGACTTAAACGGCTGGATTTACGGTTGCGACGTGTGCCAGGACGTATGCCCTTGGAATCGTTTTCAGCAAACGACTGAAGAAAAACGGTTTGAGCCGCGGGAAAATAATATTTCGGCGGATTTACAAAAAATTTTATCGCTTTCAACTCAGGAATATGTCGAAATGTTCCGCGGAAGTGCGATGAAACGGACAAAATTGAGCGGACTGCAACGAAATGCCCAGGCGTTGTTAGAAAGTAATTTGGAGAACGAAAAGAATGATGATTGTGAGTAGAAAGAGAGTACAAAATATTGGAATCTTAACCATTGTTTTTAGCTTTTTGGCTCTTGGTTTGGCCAATGTCGTAGAAAGTGCGCAAACTAAAACGGCCGCGAAAGCAACTCCCACTCCGACCAAAAAGAAAACCACGCCAACCCCGAATAAAAATGCGAAAGCGTCGGCTACGCCGAAACCAAAAACTTCGCCGACACCGGCTAAATCTCCAACTACCTTTCCCCAATTGATTGCCACCGCGGCCGGTGCGCGGGTGCGAGCCAAAGCCAGTACCGGTTCCGCCGAATTGCATCGGGTCAAGCTCGGCGCTTTGATCAAAGTTCTGGAAAAGACCCAAAACGATTGGTATCGGATTGAAGTTACCGCCAAACCGAAAAACATTCTGGGTTGGATGTCGGGTCAGGTGGCGGACGATTGGGATGCCGCCAAACGCGAGGAAATTTATCGCCGGATTGTGGACAAAAATTATAAAGAAGGCGACATGTCTTTTCTCGATGCGTCGGAACTATTCGAATTTTTGACCAAAGCCCAAAATGAACTCAAAAGTTCAAAGTTTTTGGCCGAGTATAGTTTCAAAAGGTTGGTGGTGCTCCGGCAGGCTCTGAAAGCCGTTCCTTTTGATAAAGATAAAGAAAATCCGTATAAAATTTTTCTCAAAACGAATGATAAAAATGTGGTTTTCAGCGAACCGGCCGGAGCCTGGTTTGTTCGCTCGGAGCTTTTTTGGAATCTCAGGAAACAATACTCCGCCATGCCAATAGCCGAAGAAATTGCCTGGGCCGGAGCGGGAAATCCGTTGCCCGGGGAGTGCGAAGGTTATGTTAATTGCTATCTATTCGTTTTGCGCGAAACCGATTCCGAATATTTGAATCTCTATCCGAGCGGAAAACATTCGGACGAAGCCCTCAAAAATATCCAAAATCAACTTGAACCGATTGTCAGCGATCTGTCTCAAAAACAAGTTTATAACGGACCCACCGATGTCAGCGACCGAGCCGAATTTAATCGCTTGATCGCGGAAATCCGAACAATTATTTCAAAACTTCCGATTGCCGAGGTTGAAAAGCAAAAGGTCATCCAGCAACTTAATCAAATTGCCGAAGGTTTCAGATAAAGTTTTCAACCCCTGAATTTACTCTACTGAAAACACCCGAATATAAATTTTCGGGTGTTTTTTTATGCTAAAACGTTTAACACAGTTAACTATTGTTATTTTTTTTGAAACATTATGGGTATTTGTAATATAATAATATGGGTTTTCTATTTAGAACGAACAAAACTAGAAAATAAAGAGTAGGAAGATAACATTGCCAGACAATTTTTTCAAAAATAGTAATCAGCGAAACGAGACCGGTTTTTCACTGGTCGAACTGATTATCGTCTTGCTGATTATTTCTATTCTCGGCGTTCTGGCGATGATGTCGTTTCAAGGCGAGAAAAAACATCTGGCTGACCGCGAAGCCTTGCGGGTGATGGATTTATTTAATGAGGCCAGACAACGCGCTTTGACACAGCACGAGACAATCCGGATTGAGATCAATAAAACCCGCAATGTGATCAGTATGATCACCGAAAATGCGGCGGGAAATGCGGCTGATGACCAATTCATCAAAACTCTCCCGTTAGAACACCAAAATTACGTTACTTTTGAAAAAGCCCCGACCAATATTGCAAATCAGCCGGTTGATTCGGCTCCGACACCGGCCATCACTTTTTCTGCCAGTCTGCATCCATTAAGCCTTTCGGATCAGGTTGCGACCTTTCGTTTTAATCAAACCGGGAATGTCCTCAACGCGGGTACCAATTCGGTCGGCGCAAATGCCATTACCAGCGGGGCGGTCGTCTATTTTTGGATGCCGGATTATTCAAGTTCAGGACAGCCCATGAATACCGGCAATGTAATCAGAGCAATCACGATTCTGGGGAGTACGGGCAGCACCAAATATTGGAAATGTCAGGTAGATAGTGGTCAATGTCTGACCTGGAGACAATAGTTTCTAAACAAACTGATGAAAGTGAAAACACAAAAAGGCTTTACTTATATCGAAGTGATGTGCGCCATTGTCATTTTGATGGTTGGTATTTTGGCGCAAATTTCGGCTATTTCTTTTAGTATCCTCCGTCAACGCGAAGCCGAGCAGCAGAGCATTGCCAAACAAATCACAGCCTCAACCGTTGAATCAATTTTTGCGGCGCGGGATCTGGCCAATTCGGACGGAATCAGCAGTTTTGCGGCGATTAATACTACTGATGTGAGCAGTCAGGGGATTTTCGCGCCGGGTTGGTTTCCGGTGCGGGACGATGCCGGAAAAGACGGCATTCTCGGGACGGCGGACGACGCCTGTCCGACGGCCGTTTGTACAGTCGGAAGTTATACCAACAGTAGTTCGGTCAAAGAGGGTTTTGAAAGAAAAATCGTGATCACAGATATTTTAGAAAATGGAGCTACCGAAGCTAAAAAACGACGGGTTGAAGTAACTGTCCGGTTTTTCGTCGGAACCCTGCGGCGTGAACAAACTTTGGCGACCCTGATCAGCGATTTACCGTTTAATAAATGATTGAGATGAGTGTCAACAAGCAGAGAAATAATTTAGCCGCCGGGTTTAGTCTGGTCGAAATGATCATCGCGATGGTCGTTTTTATGATCATTATGAGTGCGATTTACGGGCTTTTGCGATTTGGCAACATTGCCCGAATTTCGATTAACAGTCAAACCGAGACGATTAAGAGTGCCCGGACGGCGGTCAATTCACTGGGCCGGGACGTTGTCAATGCAGGTTTGGGTTTCAGTCGGGTCGGCGGTCTGGTACCGGATGATTTCGCCCCCGGGCATCTCAATATTTCGACCGATAGTGGCCCTGAGAGAGATCTCCTGACCGGGATTGTCGCAGGCAATAATCTCCGCGAAAGTGACCTTTCCCGTAATGGGGAAAAGAACGATATGATTGCATTTGCCTTTCGGGATATGCAGTTTAACAATGGAAACCCGATCATGATTACCGATGCTCCGGTGCTCGCTATCACCAATAATTCCAACGTGCTGAAAACGACCGGCGACGCCTGTGCGGTTTGTCGCCCGTTTGACTTGTATCTGATCGAATCAAAAGAAGGAAAACAGGCGATTGTCATGGCAACGGACGTTCCCGATGTCAATTCAATGGTTCTTGGGCAAGATGATCCGCTTAACCTAAACCAGCAGGTTCTCAGCGGTTCTTCAAATGACCGGAGTGTTTTAACCAAGTGTATTCTGGGTAATACCTCAAATTGTTTTAATTATGATAACGGTGTGACCGCCAAAAAGATTTATTGGGTAAGTTATAGTGTGGCAGTTGACGGAACTCTGGTTCGCACCATGTATGGCAATAATACCGGCGGGACGGCCGCGCAACAGATCCAAGTCCAACCGTTGGTGTACGGAGTCCAGAATTTTCAAGTTCGCTATCTGATGCAGGACGGAACAACCTCAGATGACCCGTCAAACAACAATACCACTCCGCTCAAAATGAACGATGTGGTGCAGGTCGAGATTTCAGTCACCATCAAAGCCGAAAACAACGAAAATGGAGTAACTAACACCGAATTAATGAACGTCACCTCAACCTTTAGCACCCGCAACCTCAAATACGACATTCAATAGGAATCAATAATGGAAAGTTTAAGCGACAAATCAGTTCAAGTTACGGCAAAAAACACGGATTGTTCCAATTCGCAAACAGGGTCAGCGTTGGTTATTGCCCTGTTGGTCTTAGTATTATTAATGGGTTTTACCGCCTTGGCTATTTCGCGCACTACGACCGAAATTCTGATGACCGGAAATGATATGGCCGAAAGCAGGGCATATGCCGCCAGCGAAGCGAGTTTGGAAAATATGACTCGCGATTTTGTAGATATTTTCGAGCGCAAACTTATTCCGACCAACGCCGATATCGAAGATGTTGAAGATAATCCGGTTCCCGGTTTTCCGAACTTTACGTTTGCGACAAATATCGTCAAAACCCGCGAAAACACACCAACCATCCTGACCGGCGGCAATTACAGCGGATTATATTCTTTGCGTGATGCATGGGAAGTGAATTCTTACGCGACTGATCGGATTACCGACGTTAAGGTTCAATTAAAACGCAGATTTTATAGCGATCGAATTCCGATTTTTCAATTTGGAGCCTTTTACGAAGACGATTTGGAATCCAACCGCCCGCCCGGATTTACCTTTGGCGGAAGGGTTCACACCAACGGAAACTTCTTTGTCTCGGCTCAACCGCCAGCGTGGGGCACCGGAATCTATTTTAATTCGAAAGTAACAATCGTTGGTGAAGTAGTCAACGACATCTGGAAACCGGGTCCGGGGACTAATTTTACCGCCGGAGTTGATAACCAAAATAACGTCTTTGTCAGTGATGCCTCGGGTAATGCGCAGGAATTATTGACCGGGCAGGGTAGTGTAAATTGCGCTTCGCCGACGGGCACCAATGTTTTTGCAGCAAAACCCACTTTGCCCAATTGTAGTGCCAATCCGGATTGGGATGCTCAAAAAATCAAGTTTCAGGGGAATTTAGAAAATA
This sequence comes from Acidobacteriota bacterium, assembly GCA_031413075.1. Classification (GTDB taxonomy): domain Bacteria; phylum Acidobacteriota; class Blastocatellia; order Pyrinomonadales; family Pyrinomonadaceae; genus JAIBCC01. The sequence goes on from JANOEF010000658.1 coordinate 6,424, forward strand.
AAGTGAGCCGACTCAATATGCCGCTCTCAAAACTTAATATTGATATGATTGAGTTAATCAGACGCGGCAAAAATGTCGGAGATATGGAAAATCTTGGCGGTGTCTTATCTGCCGTCACACCCGGTACCAAAGATGCAAGCGCCGTTTCCAAGGAACGCTTTACCAACAAAGCAGGTTTGCGAATCTCCTTAGCTGACGCTCAAAACAAATTGCCCGGTTGTGCCACGGTTGCGGTTGGGGCGACTTGCGGAGTTCGGCTAGACGCGCCGCTCGGTAGTGCTTCGATTGGTTATCAGCCTCTGGCGATGACCGATGGGTATCAGGCAACCGCGCTCAACGCAACCCGGATGGCAATGTCAGGACGCGAGGTGTGGATCAAGGTTGAATTAGTCAGTTATAATGTCAGCATTGATTTACCCGTTACTTCTGATGTGACCCAGGATATTTTAAGTCTGGGCGTCACCGAACCCGCACCGATCGGAACCGATTTACAAATTGACGGCTATACCGCAACCACTGATACCCGCTCAGTTATTAAACTGCAGCGCTTTGCGATTCCGGGACCGGCGATTCCTAACCCGAGCACTTCAACTTTTACGACCAATTACACTAT
>JANOEF010000659.1:0-9616 GCA_031413075.1 Acidobacteriota bacterium
TGAAAAGTTGCCGAACGCTCTGATTACCCTCTTCCCGCCAACTCAAAAAGATACCGCATAAAGAAGGACCAAAACTTCCAAACAGCAAAAGTATCGGAAGCGAGAATGGCAACGAAATTACTTTTTGCGAGTCTAAAACGACCGCAATCTGAAGAATCCAAGTAAAAAGAAAAGTTATTAGAAGAAATTTTGTAACGGATTTCATGAATTTATCCTAAATAGTCGCAAACCCATTATCCAAAGCCGCGATCAATTCATCTACATGATCCTTGGTCGAATTGAGCATCATCCCGGTTCTAATGACATTGCCATACAAACCGCCTTTGCCGATTACGCCGCCAAATCTACTTCTAAATTCTCCTCAAAGACTTTTCTTGTTCGAAACTTTTTAAGGGCAAGTTCTTGAGCCAATTCAGGCTCTAAATCTCGCAAACCTTTGCCAATGAATAGTTTGAGGAGAGATGCGATTGATAAATCTCTTTTTTGGGCAATCCTTTCTAAGGTTTCAAGTGTGTCTTTTGAAATATTTAGATTAATTTCAACCGATTCAGTTTCATGAAAAGTGATTGTCTGTCCTTCCGGTGTAACTAAAGTTTTATTTTCTTTTTGCATAAAAGTTTTCCTCTTCATTCGTGGCAGTTCGGGCAGAAATAATTCTGATTCTCTCACCACGTTCTACAAAAACCGTATAAAGTAAATTATAACTGAAACTAAAGCCAACAATGAACTCTCTTATTTCATCCTCCATCGAAGCATCGCCAAATTTTTGTTCAGGGTCAAAGAAAACTTCCGTTGCTTCTTCAAATTTTACGTTATGCTTCCAGAGATTTACAGTATATTTTTCTTCGTCCCATTCAAATTCGATGCCTTGCAGTTCGTAAAATTTATCCATAAATCAAATGGCTGCAAAACCCTTATCCAACGCCGCAATCAGTTCATCAACATTATCTTTGGTTGAATTGAGCATCATTCCGGTTCTGATCACATTGCCATACAAACCGCCTTTGCCGATGAGAACACCTTGTCGCCTGGTTTCTTCAAAGACTTTCAAAAGGGCTTGAGGATTCGGTTGTTTGGACTTGCGGTCAATCACTAATTCGACGGCTTGCATCAGTCCCATTCCGCGAACATCGCCGATGATTTCGTATTTTTCTTGGAGTTCTTTTAATTTTCCGTTGAAATAGTCACCAACAACTTTCGCATTTGTCCTTAAATCGTTGTCTTCGATGAATTTAATAACGGCTAACCCGGCCGCCATTGAAACAGGGTTTCCGCCAAAAGTGGCAAAGGTTGTTCCGAGGAATTTGTCGGCGATGTCGGGCGTGGCAATCGTCCAGGCGACCGGAACACCGTTTCCAAGCCCTTTTGCCGAAGTAATAATGTCGGGCGTAACGCCCCAATGTTCGATGCCAAACCATTTGTCGCCGGTCCGACCCCAAGCGGTTTGCACTTCGTCGGCAATGCACACTCCGCCGTGTTCACGGGCGATGCCGTAGGCGATTTCAAAATATTCTTTTGGCGGAACGATAAAACCACCCACACCTAAAATCGGTTCAGCCATAAAGGCGGCAATTTCGCCTGTGGTTGTAGTTTCAATAATGTCTTTAATATCTGTTGCACAGGCCAATTCACAACTCGGATACTCCAGTTTGAAAGGACACCGATAACAATATGGGGCGGCGGCGTGGACGATTCCGGCGACCTGTGCCGGCATTGGCCGCCAGGTGTGATGACCGACATTAGATAAAGCCGTCGCGCTTCGGCCTGAATAGCTGTGACGCAAAACGACAACTTCCTGCCTTCCGGTCGCCAGTTTGGCCGCAAAAACTGCGGTGTCGTCCGCCTCTGTTCCGGAACTCGTAAAAAAAGATTTTTTCAAGTTGCCGGGGGTGATTTCTGCCATTTTTTCCGCCAGATTAGACTGGTTTTCGTTGGCATAAAGCGTCGAAGTATGGGCGATTGTATTGATTTGATTAATGACAGCTTCATTAACCGCCGGATTCGCATGTCCAACGCTGACGGTTAAAACGCCGCCGAAACAATCAAGATATTTATTGCCCTGATCATCCCAAACGTGCGTGCCTTCGCCTTTAACGAGGGCAATTGGTTCTTGATAATAATTGGCGACCGCCGGAAAAAGAAATTCTTTGTGCTTGCGGACGGCTTCGGAGACGGTAGATTTTTGTTTTGTTTCAGTCATATATTTTGCTTGGAAAGAAATGGTTTAAGCGCCGTAAATATAAGGGATGTAAATAAAAAAAGCAACAAGATTATGTTGTCTTTTCTATCATAAGTTTTAATTAGTCTATCGTTTCTTCAAAGACTTGGAAATTATCTCTTGAACTATGTAAAACGCGATAGATTTCAACACCGTTTTCGAATGGAAAATAATAAATGTTAAAATTTTTGAAAGGAAATTGGCGCATATTGAGAATCAAATCATTTCGTTCACGACCAAGTTTTGGGCTTTTGGAAAGCACTACACATTTTTCAATTATTTGGTGAATTATTTTCTCAGCTACGTCTTCACCAAATTCACCCAAATAATGCCAAGTTTCTTCAATATCACTTTTTGCCAATGCCGCAAATTGTAACGTCTGAAAGCTACTTTGAATTTCGTTGACCATATTTTTCTCTAGCCCCCGTTATAATTTCTTCTGTAAAAGACTTTAATTCTTCGGGGGTTTTAATCTCGGTATATTCACCATTTCTAATCTGCTCCACGCCCAACATAATTTCCCGGCGCAGTTCATCACGTTGAATATCTTTCAACATATCTCTTTCTTTTAGCAGCCGAAGACTTTCACGCAATACTTCGCTGGCAGAATTGTATAAACCTGATTTAACTTTTTCTTGGACAAAATTTTCTAATTCGGGGGTTAATGATACGTTCATAAATATTATTCTCCTTAGTTCTAAAACACTATATATGCTATGACTGAATAACCATCTATGTCAATGTTTGTTATTTTATATCAGAACTTTTGCCTGTTACCTTTTTACTTTTGCCTTGCCGTCGGTCACTGCCAATTCCCAATCAACACAAATGGCGACCAATAAAATGGATGTGCAAACGGGCGTGTTAGATCTTTTTGAAACGGGATTTGTTGAGCGTCGGCAGGAATTTCTCCGGCTAAATCGGAGCGTAATTTGGGGATTTCTTCGGCGTTGTATTTGCCGTAGATTAGTTTGATTTGGGCTTGGCGCAATGATTCGGCTTTGCTTAATTTTTGGACGCTCAGAAAAGTGTAAAACTCGTTCATCAAATCTCTCGTTGATGGGTCTGCGACAGACCAAAGTGTTGCTAGAACTGATTTTGCGCCTTGTTTTTGGGCGATTGCGCCGAAACCTTCGATTTCGACTCCGTTGGCTTTTTTCTCGCCGGGCATGGCAGTATTACAAGCGGAAAGTGTGAGCAGTTCCACGCCGACAAATATTGCATTTGAACGGTTTAACTCCGCAATCGTCAAACGTCTTTCGTCCCCACCGCCAAGCAACAGATACGAATTTTTATCGTTTCCGGCTTTCAAACTAAAATGGCTGGCGATATGGACAAGCGGAAATTTGCCAAGTTGATTTTTGAACTCTTGCAAAGTAAATTGTTCATCTAAAAATCTGCGTCCGTTGATAATTCCTTTTTCGGCACATTTTGCGATTGATTCATTGTCTGACACAACTTTGCAAAGTTCTTCGGGAACGGACGGAAGTGCACCAAAATCCCGTTTAATCGGTGCGCCGGCTTCGGTTTCTTCAACTGTGGCAGATTTTGAAACGCCGAATCCAACCGTTTTCCACGTTGATTTATCACTTGGGAAATCTTTCAATTTATCCCGGCTCGCGAGCGTAATTACTGCGTTTGCATAACTCTCCGCTAAATATTTTTTCCCGTCCCAAAGTGCAGAAATCGCAACATAACGCAGAGTTCCATCAAGCGACCAAACAATCGTTTTAACCTTTGCATCAGCCAAATCTTTTGCCAAAGGTTTGACCAAAATATTGTAAAGTTTTTGTCCAATCGGGCGTGGGTCAACGGCTGAATCTTGAATGACTCGGCGAAAATCTGTGACCAGTTTATCTAAATCAGATGAACTTATATCAACCGTGTAAGCTTTTTGAAATGAAGTAGTTGTTAAAATTAAATTGAGCCTTTCAGAACTTGCAATGGTTGAAATAATCACCGTTTCGGTTGCATTCATTTCTTTTAACATTGCTTGCAAGCCCGAATCAATTTGAGCCACCCGCGAATTATTTTCGCCGAATTCGACTTTTAATTCGTCCAAAAATTTGAGAAAAACTTCAGTTGCATCTTTCAACTTTTTGCCCAATTCTTCTAATTTTGCCTGTTTGGAAAATATCTGATTCGGTGCAAGTTTTTTCTTTTCGGCTTCGAGTTCCGAATATTCCAGCCCAATGGCTGCTATGTTTTCAGAAAATTCGTTGTAGCGTTTGAAGGCAGCAGTTTCGTCGTCCGTGAGCGAAAGTTTGGCGGTTAATTCTTTGGCAACTTTGTCGTCGCGACGGACATATTCGTAAAATTCTTCTTCTTTCAACAGGGCTAAAACCTGTTCGGCTTCGGCAATTCGTCCAACGGAAATCAATAAATCGGCTAAATGTTGGTAGGCTTGTTTGATACTTTCTAAAAAAAGTGTCTGAGTTTCTTTGTCGAGCGACTTGATATTTGCTCGCAACGATTGAAATTGATTGATTGCTTTTTTCCCGTAAAGTATTGACAATGGCGCATTTTGCTGAATTTTAGCCACAATGCTTAACCCAAATAACGAATAGGCTTCGTAAACGGCATCCTTATTTTTTTGAGATGATTGCAAGGCTGAAAAATAATTTTGCGATGCTTTTTCATAATTCTTTGTTTGCAAATACACTTCGGAAATAAAAACTTGGTTGGTGGTTATTAACTTTTTATTTCCGACTTCTGCGGCTAAATTATTCGAATCTTGGAAAAGTTTAATTGCATTTTCAAAGTCGCCTTTTGTCTGCGAGATTCTAGCTAAAATTGAAAGAATATTAGCGATTTTAGGCTTATCTTTTGACCTTTCAAAATATTTTTGAGCAATTTGGGCAAACTCAGTCGCTTTTTCGACCTGTCCGGCGGCTAAAAGCTGCCCCGCATTGTTGGTCAAAATCAAAGCAAGTGCGTCGTAATTATTATTTTTGGTGGCGGAATCTAGTGCCTGATCCCAAAAATAAATCGCTTTTTCCATATTCCCCAATTCAAAATATGAAACTCCGATATTATTAAACGTCAATGCCGTAAAAGTATCATCCTTTAATTTTTGCGAGATTTCGAGTGATAATTTTAAGGTTTCGATGGCTTTAGAAAAATCGCCAAGTTCAAGATAATAATAGCCTAAGTTATGAAGAATGAGTGGTTTCGGTTCATCTATTTGATTTGAATTACACAGCTCCAACGCTTTTTGATAAAACTCAAAACTGGTGGATTTATCACCATTCATTGTATAAAAATAACCGATACTATTCAGCGTGACGGCTTCAAGTTGGATAGCTCCAACCGAATTTTGTTTTTTTATTTCATCGGTTCGGGATAAATCGAGCGTCTGTTGATAATAGCCGAGTGCTTCTTTTGTATTCCCAAGTTCAAAATTTATTCTGGCAATTCTGCCTAATGAGCCGGCTTGCTGAAATGGCTTGTCTGTAGCAGAAAAAATCTCATAGGCTTCTTGAACTGCTTTCAAAGCACGCAATTTTTCACCCAAAAGTAGTAGTGAATCGCACAAAAGTAATAATGTTTCGCCGATTTCATCTTTTATTTCACCTTTTTCACTTTGATTATTTGCAGCATTTAGCAAAATCCGACTGACGACAATCATCTTTTCAAAATTTTCAACTGCTTTCTCCGGATTATTTTGCTTTTGATAATTTGTGCCAAGTTGCCGGAACGTCAATGCTAAAAAATCATCCTCAAGTTTAATTTCCGAATAAATTGGCAAAGATTTTTCGAGCGTGGCGGTAGATTTTTCCGTTTCGTTCAATTTTTGATAAGCTGTTCCGATGCTAAACAGTGAGATAGCTTTTAAATATTTTCCATCATTGCCAAGTTGCCCTTTTGCCGAATCAATCAATTTAATTGCGGCATCAAAATCTTGAATAGCAATTTGAAAGTCTTTTACTTTAAATTTTTGACTGCCTTGTTCGATTAAATCATTGACTTGAGCCAATAATTCCGCAATTTGTTTCGCGGTCATTTTGTCCTGTTTGTGGGTTGGAGTCGGTTGCGGACGCGGTTTTACTTTTTGCCCAAAGCTAATTTGTACAAAAATCAATAAAGCTACAATAATCAATAGTTTATACCGCATCTTATTTATTTTTCACCTCAAAACTAATTTCCGCCGTGGCCCAATTTGGCGGAGGTGCGTGGTCTGTGTCCGAACGCCTTGCCAAGGTTGCCGAGCGTAGAATTTTGCCGAGCGGCGATTTGGTCGCATCACGCACACGCACATCGTTTCCCGAAGCCAAATTAAAATCCAAAAGCGGACTAAAATCAGTCGGTTCAAGCGTGGCAATTACTTTGTAAATTTCGTTGCCAAACGGTGGCGTGATTCGATAAACAAACGGCATCGGCAGGCGTTTCCATTTTCCGTCAGCAACAATTTTATTATCAAATTTCGACACACGCGGATGCGGAAACATCGGACTGATTTTGCCGTCATTTTTCAAATTCAAAATCGTAATCCAAGCGTCCTGCTGGCCGGTATTTCTAATTTCGATTGTCACAAAATCATTTTCCGAAAGTTGGAATTTTCCGTTTTCGTCTCGCTTAAACTCTTTATCGGCAATAATTTTTGTCACTCCGCCGCGTTCATTTTTTTCGACTTCGACTGGCACCACCCGGATTTCGATTTTCAACTCCAACGAACTGTTTTCAAGTGAACGAATCGTGCGAAAACGAATTTCTCTTTCAAGCGCCAGACGAATATTCTGCGCTAAATTTTCCCCCGTTTCCAATTCTAAAAGTTTCGCACCATCGGAACGCTCGAGCAAAATCTTTGCCCCGTTTTGGCTGATTCGCAGATCCCAATCGTTTTGTTGCGTGATTTCAACCAATGGAATTTTTTGTAGTTCGGTCAACCTGTTTGAATCCGTAACTGCAAGTTTTAGAAGTGTTTCGCTGTATTTCCGTTCCGTTTCAAAAGCCCTCGCAGTGGACGGAATCGGGGCGGAAAGTCTCAATTTTGCGGTAGTTGCCTCAAGTTGAATAATTTCGCCATCTGCCAATTTTTTGCCCTCGTTTGGCGATTTTGTACCGTTTGGATAGATGGCAAATTTTGAGCCTTGGGTCATTCCTTGGAGGCTTCCGGCTTGCAAAATTGCGTTTTTTTGCTTGTCGCTGGAAATCAAAATGTAAGGCTCGGCGGGGTTGGCTGTTCCTTTCAAAATTAACGAATCCGTTTCGCCTTCGATCTGCGGGTTTTGCGCTTCAACTCGTTGTGCAACAATGGTTTGCACTTTGTCAAAAATGTCGCGGTAGGTTGAAGTCGGGTTTGCCTCGTGAAAGGCTTTGATCAACGAATAAGTCAATGCGCCGATTTTTCCGTCCGTGTCATTGTCGGTTTCTTTGGCGGTTTGGTCACTGCGGGTGGCGGAAATAATCACGAAATTTGAAGCGAGTGAATTTTGCGGAATCAAACCTGTCGTGCTTTCGGTTGTTGCGGTTGGATTTACTTTTGCAGTTTCGCCGCGATAGCTTTCCCCGCGCACCAGTTGGCGACCTCCGCGAGTGACTGTTCCCGAAAAACAGCTGTCGAAAATGAGCGTTACATTTGCCGGATTTTTGGCTTTTAATTCGTTCAAAAACTTGCCGATTTCGTCATCCCGAAGGTTGCGCGAACCGTCTTGGCGCGTTTTGTAATCGGACGGCACCAACGTTTCATCCAGTCCGTCAATCTCATCACCGTTATCATCCAAGACCTGCGAACCGTGACCCGAATAATGCAAATAAATGATGTCGCCCGCCTCAGCTTTGGCAGATAAATTTTTGAAAGCATTGAGGATAGACTGACGGGTCGTTTGTTGCCTGGTCAACAAGGATTTAATTTCAGTCGGCTTGAAATTGAATTTACGGACTAAAATTTGGCGGATTGCTTCGATGTCGGACTTTGAGTTTAGATTCCACCATTCTTCGTCTTCGTCAATTCCGCGTGAATATTCCGAGACTCCGATGAGCAAGGCGTGTTTGCGCGGAGTTTGGGCCAGTCCCTGAATGACCCAAATCATAAGAGTTATAATGATGACGGAAAATCCTTTCATCGTTAATTGGTCACTAACAAATAGCGATTATAAACATTACCTAAATTTTTGACCTTGATCCGAAAAGTACCTTTTGATTTTGGAAGAAAACGCACTTTGCAGTCATCCGAACCACTGGTATCCGCCGCAATCAAGTTCCCGGTTTCGTCATAAACATAAAGATCTAAATCGGTGTCGCCGTCGCCCGAAATCGCGACCACTGCATTTTCTCCGCCGCGAAACTGAACTGAAATGACATCCGTAGCATAAGCTTTAACCTCGGTGGTCGCTCTTTTGGGGCCGCCCGAGGCTCCTCTGACTTTTGGTGTCATGACGGATACCGCGTTAATTCTGCCCAAAAGATTTCGATCTTTTTTGGCGAAAAATTTCGCATCTTTCAAAAATGCGTCGGCGGTCAGATTTGGTTTAGTTTCTTTATTCACCAAATCAGGTTGTCCGCCTTCGACCTTTTTATCAAGCATAACTTTGTCAGAGACAATGGTTTTCAAAACGGCGGCGGCAAAAATCAAAGCATCGGGCGATTTATTGGCACGTCCGTATTTGGCCGCTTGATAGGCCAGGAAAAGACTGTTCACCGACTCCGCCGATTCGCTTTTTTTTCCGCCATCATTAATTTCTAAACCTTTATCCTGAGCACTCACAAAAAATGTCAGGGCTAACCAAATCAACGCTATCCAAACAATATTAAATTTCATCCGATCATTAACCTCTCTGTAAACTATCGCAAGATTTTTTCTGAAATGAGGTCATTTTTTGTTACATTTTTTTCAAGTCAGTGTAATATTACAGATATTGACACTCTACCACCCAAATCCCAAAGCGGATTATGGGTGGAGATTCTTTAGCAACTCAGAGCCCAACGGCATAAGTCACGCGCTAAAACGGTCTGCCCGACCGCTCGTTTGAGAATTACTTTTGCGGACACAATATCACGATGAAGAGACAAACCACACGTCCTACAATGATGCCATCTTTGGGCAAGCGTTTTTTCGACTCTGGCGCCACAGATGCAAGTTTGACTTGTGCCGTTTGGATTCACTTTGACCAACTTTCGACCAGCGTTTTCAGCTTTGTATTCAAGTTTTTGGAAAAAGCTATTCCAAGCCACATCGTGTATTTGTTTTGCCAAGATTCCTTTGGCAAGCCCTTTGATATTCAAATCTTCAATCGCTATCAAATCAAATTCTTTGACCAATTTAGTCGAAAGTTTATGTGCAAAATCGTTTCTCTGATTTTTGATTTTCTCGTGAGTTTTTCGCAAGTTTATAACCGCATCTTTTCGAGATTTACTACCTTTCTTTTTACGCGAAACAGACCTTTGTTTGCGTCTCAA
>JANOEF010000660.1:0-3197 GCA_031413075.1 Acidobacteriota bacterium
GAAGCCTCAGAACGCACGTTATTCATCGCAGTCAAAAGCAAAAATTGCAGTCGATCGTTATCGCCAGCATCAATCCGAGCGAAGGAAAATCGATTACCGCGCTCAATCTTTCGTGGCTTTTGGCCCAAACCGACGGTGTTAAATGTTTGATTATTGACAGCGATTTGCGGATGCCGAGTTTGACTGATTATTTGGGGATCGAAGCCGAAAAAGGTTTATCGGAAATTTTGACCGACGAAGCCAGTCTCGCCGATTCCATCATTAAACTAGAACCCGCCGGACTCCATCTGTTACCGGGCGGAGAAGCCAGAACCGATGTGGCCGAATTGATTTCCGGCCCGAAATTTAAAGAGATTTTACGTGAAGCCCGCGAGATGTTTGATTATGTCATTATTGACGCGCCGCCGCTCGGAATTTTTACCGATGCGACCGTTTTGATAAATCAGTCAGACGGCGCGCTCCTGGTAGTCCGGGCTAATCGAACTCGGTACAGTAATGTTGACCGCGTTTTAGACGCTCTCCCGCGGGAGAGAATGATGGGTGTCATTCTCAATCAAAGCGAAGATGTTTTAGACGAAACCCACTACAATTACGGATATTACAAAAAGCGTTTAGATTAAACAAAACAGATGGCTTCAAATAGTTTTAGCACTCGCACGATTGGATTAATCCTTGCCGATGCCGCGATTATTTACGGCGGGATAGTTTTGGCTTTATATTTGCGGGTTGGTTTAACCGGAGCAGATTTTGAACTGAATGACCGAAATGGCTGGATGAAAATCACCTTAGCCACCACGGTTTGTCTGCTCAGTCTTTATTTTTACGATCTCTACGATTTTACCGTGATGGGAAATCGGCGGGAATTGATGCTCAGACTCGTTCAGGCTCTCGGGATTGCCTGGGCTTTATTGGCCTTACTCTTTTATTTAGCCCCGCCATTATTGATTGGTCGCGGGGTTTTGATAATTTCGGTGCCACTGGTCTTGGGGCTTTTGTTGGGATGGCGAATCATCATTCATTATTTGATGGGACATCCCGAAATCGGCGAAAAGATTTTGATTGTCGGGGCCGGACAGGCCGGACAGGCCGGGATTGATACGGCGCAGGCCGTTTGGGACCGACGTGATGCGGGTTATCGGATCATTGGTTTTGTCACCGAAGATGAGGAACGAGTCAAAGAAAAACTACCGGCAGTCAGAGTTTTGGGAGCAACCACTGATCTCGAAGCGGTCGTCAAAGATGGTGGAATTGATAGAATTGTGATTGCGGTCAGGGAACGGCGCGGGGCCTTTCCGACCGAAACTCTGTTACGGATGAGTTTGGCCGGTGATGTCAGCATCGAAGAATGCACCTCGTTTTTTGAAAGAATCACGGGCCAGGTCCATCTGGATATGCTCCGCCCCTCGTGGTTGATTTTTGCCGGACGCGGCCGTGATACGCGCTTGAAAACCGTTTTTCGTGAGATGCTTCATCGCCTGCTCGGTTTGATTGGTTTAATTTTATCTTTGCCGATTTCAATCGTGACCGCGATCTTAATCAAACTCGATTCAAGAGGTCCGATTTTTTACCGGCAGGAACGAGTCGGCAAAAACGGGAAGATATTTAAGGTCATTAAGTTTCGCTCAATGAAAACGGATGCCGAAAAAGACGGGGTCCCGATTTGGGCAACCAAAGAAGATGACCGCACGACCCGCATCGGACGCGTCATTCGCCAGATTCGGGTGGATGAGATTCCTCAGTTTTGGAATATTATCAAGGGCGAAATGATGTTTGTCGGACCTCGGCCGGAGCGCCCGCACTTTGTCGGTCAACTGGCCGAAGAAATTCATTTTTATGAGCATCGGCATCTGGTGGCACCGGGCTTGACCGGCTGGGCGCAAATTAAATATCCTTACGGCGCATCGGTGGCAGACGCCAGACAAAAATTGCAGTATGATTTGTATTACATCAAAAATCAGAGTTTGCCGCTCGATCTGGTCATTGTCTTTGAAACGGTTAAAACCGTCCTCTTTGGCAAAGGCAGGTAATCAAAGAAGCAGGAACCGGAATCCTAAATCTGGAAAATCGGTTTAATAAGAGTTTTTAGTTAGTGAGGCTGAGAAAGGGTTATGATGCTATTTAAGTTAATGCAAAAGTGGGGTTTAGTTGGATTGATCGGACTGAGTTTAACGCTCAATATGGTAGCGCAGGAGCCGACGCCCTCGCCTTCCCCGGTGCAACGCGACCGGATGAGTAAGAATCAGCCGAATGAAAAAGTAAATGCTCAGCCGACCGAAACTCCAACAGAAGTCAAAAGTGACGCGGGCTTGCCAACCCCGACTCCGCCTAATCAAACGGGAACCGACGCCGAAGAAACCGAAATAAAAAATGCGATCGTTCCCTTTTATGACAACTATTTGTCGTCTTACCCATTGGGACCGACGGACGTTATTTCAGTTGACGTTTTCGGTCAGCCAAACTATTCAATGGCCGGTATTACGATTCCGCCGACCGGTAAAATTTCATACAAATTGATCCCGGGCGGGGTCTTTGTGGCCGGCAAAACTACCGATCAGATAGCCGCCGAAATTGCCAAAAAACTTGACGAATACATCATTGACCCGCAAGTTACCGTCACCCTGGAAAAGGTCGGCTCGGCGCAATTTGCCGTTTTGGGCAAGGTTGGCGCGCCCGGAGTTCGTTTGATGACCAAGCGTTATAGTGTCTATGACGCGCTTGTCGAATCGGGAGGAATCGCCCCCGGAGCCGATAAAAAACGCATTACCCTCATGCGCCGCACCCCGCAGGGCAGTTATCAGCAAACCTTTATTAAACTCGATGAAATGGTGGCCGGTAAAATACCGATGGAGTACCTGAACCCGGGCGATCAGCTCATCGTCCCCGAAAAGAAATGGAGTCTCAGTAAAATTTTAGATGTGGTCAATAAAGCGAGCGCGTTCAGGATTCTCTTTGGAAGTCCGTTTTAGCGATTTTGGATTTTGGATTTCGGATTTTGGATTGTTCACTGACTACACGCGCGCATAAGTAAAAATTATGAGAGACATTGAGCCTTCAGAAAACTCAGCTAAGGAACAGGTAAAAAATAAGTTATAACGATTGTCAATTAAGATTTTGTTTTAGTCCCCAACGGGGACACACAATATAGCGTAGGGTAAAGCGAACAGCGTGAGCAACACCCTACGTTTGATGACCAAACG
>JANOEF010000661.1:0-21954 GCA_031413075.1 Acidobacteriota bacterium
GCAGGAGTTGCACGCCCGCAGGGCCGAGCAAAAACGCGTCGAGGTTGGAATCGTCGTTGCCATCCCGAATGTTCAGGCTGAGGTACTCCAACTTATCGGGGAAGTGGTTGGGGACGTGCTCGGAGGACCGCCGAAGAAATGGGCAAAGAAGTCGAATTCACTCAAGATGGCGAAGTTATTGAAGTCCAACCATTAAGTGAAGTTCCAACCAATAATGTCACACCACTTCAATCACCGAAACTCACCGCTTCGAATAAATACCGCGAAGAAGTTGCAGAAATCTGTGGCGAACTCAAATACAGTTCAGACAGCACCAAATCTGCTTTAGCCAAATTCGATTCTTTCAAAACCGAAAAAGAGCAATATGACGCTCTACTTAAAATGCGAGGCCGCCTCGAAGAATACAATAAAAGATATTCGGATTCGAAAACGACGGATGAACCACCTGCTAAAACTTTACGCGAAGTTGTCCGCGAGCAAGACGAAAAACCGATAATGACGCCCCGTGAACTGGCAGGTTTGCAAATCTTCGAGGCTCTCAAAGACGGAGCTAACAGCCAGGTTAAATTAACCCCCACCGGCGACACTTTAGTTTTGTTTGCCCCGAATGAGAAGGAAGAATGGCAGGACAATGTGATTACGGTCTCCGCCGGAAAATTACATTGCGACTGCGTGGCGTTCAAATCAATTTCAAAAGCCAAACCTGATTTCAGATGCGAGCATATCAACGGAGTCAATAGTTTTTTGGAATATCAAGCCGCACTCAATGAAGCGGCGTAAAAAGTCCTCTTGTCATTACTCCCGGTCGGCATCGGGAGAATTGGGGCGGAACTCAGATAAGCGCGATTATCCGCCCCGTTTTTAACTTTAATAGGAGAAAAAAACGAATGGGTTTAGAATTATTGGAATCACCAAAAACTGCAAATATCATTGACATTAACTTGAATAAGAACTGCATCTTGTGCGGAAAATCCGGGGCAACGCAGAGCCGTTTTTGCCTTGACTGCATCCGCTTTGGAACCCACTTGAAAGCGCCTCGCCCTGGTGAATTCTTCGATGAGAAAAAAGGGAAGGAATTCGATTTTCTAATCTCAAGCGTAATTTCCCAGATCGGGAACAGTTTAATTAACAATTACGAAGAGGATTTTGACCGTTTGAATATGGTTGAAATTGATTACTTCTGGAAACGTAAAGGTGGAGAATCGAACGGTCGGCGAATCTTGGGCAAATGCGTCAAGGTGACAGGGGCGCTCAAATATTATTCCCAAAAGGATTTTCTGATTTGGCTCGCCGCTGACCATTGTTTCCGGCTCGATCTGTATCAATTAACCGCTGTCACCTTTCACGAATTACTGCACGCTCATTACATGAATGATGCCGAGCTTCGTGGTCACGATCTGGAAGTCTTCGGGCGTGAGATTGAGGTCTTCGGCGATTGGAAATCGGACATTGCGATGATCCGAAAGGCATACAAGAATTCGCCGGCACAACCGGCATTATTTGGGTGAATTATGAGTATGAAATTAGCGGCTGTTAGAGCCTACACAGTTGAAAACAGAGTGGTTGTCGTCCCAAGAAGTTGGGGTGCGGAAACAGTCAAAGTCTGGCAGATGAAAACCGAGCAAAGAAAGATTGACGATGTTCGTCTTTTATCGCTCACGGACAAAAGGGAATTCAGCGACGGCGAAATGCCGGTTGCCCAAAAAATTGAAATGGAAGATTTCCGAGTGGATGAACTTCCGTTCGAGTTGATTTAAGAAAATG
Organism: Acidobacteriota bacterium; assembly: GCA_031413075.1. Taxonomy (GTDB): domain Bacteria; phylum Acidobacteriota; class Blastocatellia; order Pyrinomonadales; family Pyrinomonadaceae; genus JAIBCC01. Next base: position 1,765 of record JANOEF010000661.1, read on the forward strand.
AAAACGACCATAGAATATACCGATGAAGTTTCCAACCCGCTTTTTGCTCGTCCGATTGGCGATGAAAAGGTGAAGATTGGAACCTTTTGCGAAAAGCCTGATAAAGACGGGACTTGTGAAAATTGCTGGGCAGAGACTCTTAATCTGCGCTTCGGGAACAAACTCACTTTTGATAAAGCAAACCGTTCAAAAATCGAATGGATTTACAAAGAAAAACCGATGCAACGCCTGCGGAGTCTGAACGCCGACAAACGCGAATCGGAACGTAATCCGGGCAATCCGTTGATGGTTTTTTGTTGCGATACTTTCGACCTATTCCAACCTTCAATTTCGGACGATTTGAGAAATCGATTATTTGATGAATACGACAAATTTACAAATCTCACTTTACAGATTCAAACCACCTACCCGGCCAAAATGAATCACTACATCACGAGTCGCTACGGTTTTGATGTGCCGAATCATTATTGGTTTGGAATGAGTGCGGGAACTCAAGAATTTTTAGATGAAAATGTCCATTATTTACTCGATATTTATTCGTCCGTTCGGTATGTCATTTTTGAGCCGCTTTTGGAGAGAATTGACGCAAGTAATTATTTTTACACCCGTTTTCAGCAAAGCGGATTACATCACGAACAAAACGTAATTGACTGGGTAATTATTGGCGGAGAGTCTGGAAATCAAGCCCGTCCGTGTTCCATCCATTGGATCCGGGCATTACTTAAACAAGCGAAAGAAGCAAAATTTACAAAAGTTCTGGTCAAGCAACTTGGCTCAAAACCAGTCTGGGGAAGTCCGATGGAACCAGCTATTGAGATAAAACTCAAAAGTGCGAAAGGCAAAGATATGTCGGAATGGATGTGTGATTTGAGAATGAGAAAGTTTCCGAAATTATGAATAATTCCAGATCAATATTATTTTCGACCGAAATGGTAATAGTTACTGGCAAATTTACTCGCGGACATTTTTACAGTTGTCCGTTTTGTAATTGAACAAATGATGAAACTAAAAGATGCAACCGAAAAGGCTTTACGTTTTTATTTCAACCAAATGCAGGAAACGGCATTTGCCAATCCAATTTTGAAAAGTGAAGGGATTCAATCAGCAATTCTCACCGGAAAGTTCTCCAAAGCGTTCAAATTTACCGAACATTGGCTAATTTCAATCTGCCTGACTGTTTCGCCTACAGATGATAATTCGAGCCATTTTTGGGCAACGAGTCTCGCTTTAACCTCAATCAGTTCAGGGAAGCCCAAGTCAAGATTTTTATGGACGGGTAAGGAAATAAAAATTGCCAAAGATGTGTTGAAATTGGCGTTGGAAGATGTTGGCTTGGTTAATGAAGGCGAAACTAATTCGATTACTTTTCATGGGTATCGGGTCGCGCTTCATGCCCATAAAAACTTATCTGATTTTGAACGGAGTGAGATTTTGAAACAAGGAGTGATTAATGCCAAGCCTTGATTACAAATTCCAACCACTTGACGGAAATTTTCCGCGTGACCTGACTCCAATAAATCAGCGCGAACATTCGCGGTTTGGTAAGACCTGGGCCGAGGTGCAAAACATCCTCGAAAAAGAATTGCGGATGCTCCGTTTCCGATCTGGTTCGGTCGTCCTCTTAACTGCCCATTCGCCTGACGATGTTCGCAAAGACGGCAAGCTCCGTTCGGATGCGCGAAACCCTGAACATCCGGGCATAGTTCTTAATTTCGAGATTTTTAATCCTCAGACCAAAAGCTATGAGCCGATGAGTTTTAACTGCGACAAATTTACCGAATGGAAAGCGAACGTCCGGGCCGTCGCCGATGCGCTAGAAGCACTTCGCAAAGTTGACCGTTACGGAGTCTTTGGCGGAGTCAATCAATCTGCCCATTATGAAGGTTTTAAAGCATTGCCGTCAGGCGAAAGCGGCTTAACTGATGACAAGGTTGCTGACGTGGTGTTGGCTTCGTTCTTAGCCGTGCACAGCACTTTTCAGGTGCCGGAAATTCTGACGGATAAAACCGTTTATACCCGAGCATATAAACAAGCGGCTGCCAAACTGCACCCGGATAATAAGATCACCGGCGACAATAAAGCATTCCTTCATTTACAGAAAATAAGGTCAATTTTGGAGCAGAAATTTAACTAAATAAACCGACTCAAAAATGGGAAATAAAATCACAAATTGGGTAAAGAATCAAAAAGTGGGCAACGGGTTGGCTAAAGCCGTGTTGCTTTGTTTGGCAGACAAGGCTTTTGATTTTGAGCGCGGTTTTGTTTCCATGACTCAAACTCAAATTGCTGAAATTATCGAGTTTGACAAGCGTTCGGTGATGCGTGGTCTTGATTTACTGGAAAGTGAAAACATCAAACTAATTCGCCGGATAAAGACAAAAAAAGAAGATGGCACTAATAATCCAAATCAGTATCAAATCCTGTGCCCGAAAGAAATATTTGAACATAGTGACACACAGTCACCTAGCCAAGTGACAGACAGTCACTATGTCGGACATCAAGGTGACACACAGTCACTACCTAAAACGGTAAATTTGACGGAAAACGGGGAAAAACAGCCCGACATAGTGACAGACAGTCACCTTGAACATAGTGACACACAGTCACCCTCTACAGTTCTTAAGGAAGAAGAAAGTTTAAAGAAAGAAAAAGATATTTCTATCGAAATATCCCAAAAGAGAAACTTCTCAAATTCGGAAAAAGCGAAAAGGTTGTTTTTATTTTGGCAAAAGCGAATGAAGTCAAAACGCTCAATATTTACCAAAGACCGAAAAGCAAAGGCCGAATCTATCTTACAAAAATTTTCATACCCCGAATGTGTCCGGGCGATTGTCGGATGTACGAAATCCGATTGGCATATGGGCCGTGACCCAAATAACCAGACGCTTTACAACGAATTCGAGCGAATCTTTAAAAAACCGGAAGAGACCGAAAAGTTCATAAAACGCTATTACTCATGGCTTGTTTTAATCAAAACGGTAGCAACAAATGGAGCAAACAATGGAAACAAAACCGAAAGCAATCGAACCGGAAATAACATCAGGCAACACAAAAGCGGAATTTCAACCGGTCAAGCATATGATCCAGAAGATACTAGATCAGTTCTCGCCCGAATCGGTGCTCGCCCCAAAATATAATTGCGATTTATGTCGGGACACGGGCCGGGTATATTTTGCCGAAAAGCATTTTGGGCGCAGCTATCAAATCGCGAAAGATTGCGTTTGTAAGCTCGAAAACTTGAGACGCAAAAGATTGTCGAAAATTCCACCGAAATTTGAAAACGCACTTTTGTCCAAGCTCCGGCCCGAACCGGCACGTCATCATCGGCAAACGGAAATTATCAATCAAATGAAGTCGGCACCATTTGAAAGTTATTTCTTCGGTGGAAATTTCGGAACCGGGAAAACTCTTTTTCTGTGGACGCTCTACCGCGAGGCGGTAATGAATGATAAACGGGTGGTCGTTTGCACTCTCGCGGAACTTTTGCACGAATACCGAACCTTTATCCAATGCTCGATCAATAATCAGGAATTGGTTTACCCGAGACTTTCGGCGGAGGATCTGCGGCAGGATCACACAAAATTTTCCATTTTTCTGGATGATGTGGATAAAGCCAAGCCGACCGAATATGCAGCCGAACAACTTTTTGAATTAGCTGATGCGATTTACGCTTTTAATCACCAAATCATAGTGACGACCAATCTTAGTTTAGTGAAATTAGTCTCGCATTTTGAAAAAGCCGATGAAAGATATGGCGGCGCGATTGTTCGGAGAATTGTAGACAATTCCCATATCTTTGAAATGTTTTAATTTTATGAATCACTCAAAATCAATCACCTGTCCTTATTGCACTAAATCAGCCGCAGACTTCGACGGCGAAATTATTTGCGGCAACCCGGACTGCGAGGCATATCCCCAGATAGTGTCCAGTAAATCCGCTTCACCTGAAGAAAAAAATCCGGGCAATGCTGGCATCTGGAGCGAAAACCATAGACGAATTGTCCGGGCACCTCGAATTAGACCGCTCCATCGTCTCCGGCGTTACCTATGGAATGAAGCGCGATGGGGAAGTCTCAAGTGAATGGGATTCAAACGAGGATGCCTTTGTTTGGTTTTTAACCGGCTCGGCAAAGGTCGAAAGAATGACCAACGCTCAAAAAAGAACTCTTTGCCGAGAAGCTCTCAGACTCGGTAAAAACTTACCGCGAGCGATTGCGGCTTTCGCCCGATTGACCGAAGCCGAAACGATCGAGACCTTGAAACAAATGGAAGATGACAGCGAGATTTTCCGCAAAATTGAACCGACATTTTCCGCCTTTTTTCTGAAAGGTCAGGTGCCGTCAGGTAAGCTCATTTTGGATGGAAGCGGCGGTGTTGCTATCGTTGGCATCGCCCCGGCACAAAACATTTCGGATTTAACACGCGCTGAAGCTGAAGAAAAATTGGAAAGACTAAATCAAAAAATTATTGAGGAGAAAAAACAAATGGAACAAATTCAAACAGAATCAACAAAAATTGAATCTGCCCCGGCAGCAGTTAATTTCAAACCGGCGGTCAAAGAATATTTAGTTCAACCAACACCAATCGAAAAACCAAAGCAAAAGACAGCGGGAAAACCAGGTGTCAAAAAAGGCACTGCCTACTCGGAAGAAATGTTTGAAGATTTCGGACAAAGAGGTTTGAGCAAGCCGGATATTGCCAAAGAACTGGGAGTTCACGTATCGGCGGTTTATTATCAACTGCAAAGCAAACTAAATTATGCCGAAGCTTACAAACGTGGTTTGAAAAACTGTGTAATTTCCAGTGACACCAAACCACAGATAGGAAAAAGCCACCGGATTGAATGGACAGAAGAAAAACTGGAAGATTTAGCCACCCGGCATTTTGAGTGCATTAAAGCGGCTGAAGACCTTGGAGTGCATCCTACCTCCATCAACAGGCAATTAGCGATCGAACCGAAATTTCTCGCCGCCTGGCTTCGCGGTCAGGAGAAATATTTGGAAGCCAACCCAAATTATAAGGTCCACCCAAAATCGTGGTATTTCAAAGCGAAAAAAATGGGCGTGGCGTTTAAAGCTCAGGATGTGATTGATAAGCCAAAACCCGAACCGGTCGAAGCAGTTCTGGTCAGCGACAATCGTTTAGCCCGGACCCTGGAGCATATTTCCAAGGAAAAGCCATTACCAATTGGTGCTCTCCAAATCAGCAGTTTCTTACCGTCAGACGAAGAGGTTGAAGAAAATTTGACTTTGATGGAAAACCGGAATCAACAGAAAAATATCAATTTGGGAAATGGAGCGAGTCTCAATTTGGAATTAGAGAATTTCAACATCTTTGAAGCGGATCAGCAAACAAGAACCTTTCTTCATCATTTCATCAATCAGATTCAAGGTTTTGAGAAAGGGAAAAGTGAGAAGGATTCTGTTTAGTTTCGGAGTTTGCAATTGCAGACAAAGAGGGAAAATAAGCGTCTGATAAGTAAAAAGAGATGGAAAGTGAAGTTAAATAAATTGTCCGATTCAATGTTTTCAGACCTTTAAAGCGTTAAACACCGGTTGCGTCCGATAACAGCTATTATGTCTTTTTTAGTCAACTTTGTTTAACTTCTTTATTTCCATTAACTTAACATTTTTATGAATTTTAATCAAATTTTACATAATTTTAGAACCTTTAAGATGAATTAATCCCATTTTATTTGGGCTAAGACAAATAAATTTCTTTTAGTTTAGATTAAGAAATATTAAGACAGTTTGGAGTCGAACAATAGGTTCCGAACATATTTGGAGAGATGTATGAGCAATATTGGGATTCAGCCGAGATACAGGTAAAAATAGGACTTAGTCGGGGGAAAAGTCCTATAGGATTTTTCCCCCGAGATTTGGCACATAGATTGCATATTTTTTTGACTGAAAAGTTTGTGAAGACAGATAATTTGAAGAGTGGTAGTCTGTGAATACATATTTGGTTATCAGACGGATAAAATGTGTTCAACTACAAGCAGTAGATTTAGATCAGGAGGTAAAAAATGAGCACAATTAATTTGGAAGATATTGAGAAACTGAAACAAGAACTTATCGAAGGACTCGAAAAAGAGTTTCCGAAAACCTTTGCCGTGCAGTCTGATTACGGCTATTGCGAGGTAGAAATTATTTCAGAGAAACACTTTTGGTTAAAAAAAGAGACTCTTTCAACAATCACACAGTTCGTCTGGAAATACAACGATTTACTCGAATTAGAACGGCTCGCTAATTTATATTTCCGGCATACGGAGTAATTATGAACCGAGTATTTCAAACAATGGTTTCCAACATTAACGGAAATTGTTATCCACCGTTTATCGCTTCCCTTTTAGATTTGGACTGCTCGGAGACCCGACCTTTTTAGAATTTTTCATTCATAAAATTCCTAAAATCTTATGACGACACACTTCCACTTTCATCCGCTTGCAGAAATCTTCCCCTTGATGTCGGACGATGAGTTTAACCGCCTCTGCGAAGACATCCGGGAAAACGGTCAACGTGAGGCGATCTGGCTTCACCAAAATAAAATCATTGATGGTCGTAATCGTTACAACGCCTGTCAGGCATTGAAAATGGAGCCGATCACCCGGGAATGGGACGGAACCGGCTCGCTCATTTCGTTTGTCGTCAGTTTGAATTTGCATCGTCGGCACCTTTCCGAATCACAGCGGGCAATGGTGGCCGCCAAACTCGCCAATATGCGTCAAGGCGAACGAACTGACCTTCCGTCAATTGACGGAAGGTTAAGCCAAACCGAAGCATCCAAACTACTTAATGTTTCCCCAAAATCAGTCGAACGCGCCAGAAAAGTTATCACAGACGGTGTTTCTGAACTAACTGAAAAGGTTGAATCAGGTGCAATCACAGTTTCCCAAGCCTCTCAAATTGCCTCGCTACCGAAAGGTAAACAACTACGTTTGATTAAAAAAGGACGCGAAAAAGGAGCAAAACTTCTCACCGATCTAAAAATCAAATCGCTAAAGCAAACTACCAGAGACTTTAAATCAGTTTGCCTTTTCTGTAATCCCGAAGCCACCGCCACCAAAGAATCTGTTTCCTCGCTCATGCAATTATTAGGTAAGAAATTTCCTTCGTTTGCCCGATACTTTAATTCGGTAGTAGACGAGCTTGAGGAACTTGACCTGGCGGATTCAGTCCAAGAAGATAACGAAAAAATAAAATCGGCAATTTCCTCCGGCTATCAAACTTTCAGCGAAATCTATCAAATCACCAGGATTGAAAAGGACCGCTTGAACTATTCGCTTTCGTTGATGCTCGATTACGGCGAAATTGAGATAGCCCCTCAGGGCGGGAAAACGGATACGGCAAGGGGCGCGCGTAAAGTTCTCTATCAAATCAGTTCGATGCAGATGACAAGTGCGTAAATACTTGCAAATAAACATCTTATTATAGATTTTTTACTTGTAAAATATAGTCATATTTAGTAAAATAAAAGAGTAGAAATTATTTATTTTTGAGGAAAATATGACTATTCAAATAACCAAACAATATAAACTCAACAAAGTTGATTTCGGTGTCAATTCAAACAAAGTCTGGGTTGGCAAGGCACTTTCGGACGGAACCTTTATCGCTGAATGGGGCAGAGTTTTGGACGGCGGACAATTAGCCAGGCAGATCAAAACTCTCGGCTCACAATGGCAGGCTGAGGAATTGCTCGAAATGAAACGGCGGGAAAAGCTCGGCAAAGGTTATCGGGACACTGCTGTAGTTGATGGGGAAACCGAATTCAAACTTAATCCGGTGGTTAATTTGAAGGACGTGGCTAAAAAGCAGATCGCTGGTGCTGAAAACAAAATCACCGGCGATTTAATTGAGTATTTAGCTGAGGTCAATATTCACAACATCACAGCTTCCACTTCGATTAAATACAATGCCGCCAACGCTACCTTTTCGACTCCGCTCGGCATTCTCAAACCCGAAGCGATTGCCGAAGGTCGACAACTTCTCAAGCAAATCGAGGTTTTTAACGTCAACCACAATCTGACCTCAAACTTGCGCTCGAATAAAGTTGCTGATTATTTCCAACTGGTGCCGAAAGATTTCGGACGGAAAATTCCAGAGCCTCACCAATTGTTATCCAACCCGCGCTTGATACAGAAAGAGATTGATATTCTGGACTCGCTTGAAACCGCCTTTTCCAATTTGCAAACTGATTCCGATGCGGTTCCAATTTTCAAGACCAAATTAACTGTAGTTCCCCACTGGACTGACGAAGGCAAATCAGAATTCCGCCGGGTTCGTTCATTGTTCGAAACTACCAAAAATACAGGCCATGGTTACACCTCAAAACTCCAATTAAAACGGCTCTACGTAGTCGAAATTGAAAATATGAAAGCTGATTTTGACCGATGTTCTGCCCGAATCGGCAATGTTCGATCTGACCTGTGGCACGGCACAAAGGCTTCAAATCTTTTATCTATTCTGAAACAAGGTTTGATTATCCCGCCATCGTCAGCAGGACATTGCACCGGCCGAATGTTCGGTAATGGAATTTATTCAAGTCTTCAATCAACCAAAGCTTTGAACTATGCCACGAATATGTGGAACGGTTCGGGAGCCAACAACCAAAAAACTTTTATGTTCCTGTGCGATGTGGCTTTGGGCAAAACGTTCAAACCGATGAATCGGGGTATCAACTTCCCCGCCCCGGGCAGCGACTCAACTTGGGTTGAACCGAACACGGCCGGGGTCATTAATCACGAAGCGATCGTTTACCACGTTGCTCAAATCAATTTGAGATATTTATGCGAATTTGGGGATTGAGCGCTCCAATAATTCTCTAAAACTCAGCCATTTAGCCATATTTTGGAGAATTATCTCTTTATTTGACGGTTATTTGATAGATTTTACTTGAAAAGTATGACTATATTTAGTAAAATATAGAAAGTTTAATTTTAATAATTTTATGAAAACACAAAAACCAAACTGGACAGCAAAACAAATAATCGCAAATCTTGACCGCTCGGAATTCTTAACCAACGAACTGCAAAGTCATTTCAAATTTAAACGACGATGTGTTTGCAATTTATGTCTTGAACTACTTTCAATTGATACAAATCTCGAAGCATTCAGCGAAGACGATATTGCCGGAGCGATTATCGAATACAACAAACAATTACAGGAAACGGTCAGCGTTGCTTAATTTAAGCGAATCGCTTGGCTGGAAAGGTAACACCGAAGACTTCAACTCGCTGTCTTCGGACAAACATCAACCAGGATCGCAGAGGTGGAAATAATGAACAAACACCAATTACAAACGAAGTTATCAGTCAATCTAAATCAACAACCCAACCATATTTTGTCTGAATTTAGAGCCAATTTAATTGAAAATGGGGTTTTCCGCCCAAACCCACGAAAAGTATCAATAACACGAAAAGTATCAATAACAGGTTGATTTTATTATTAAACCTTTGCAAATGCCGATTTTATTACCTTATTCGTTAATGGACTAACGGGATTTCGGGAGTTTGAGTCGAAATCTCCTACTTAAATAGGTATCTTATTTCTTTATTTAATCGGGGAATAGACGTAATATTACCACTAAAAATATCTAAAAATGTATTTGCTCAAATTTATGGCTAAAACAGAGTCCAAAAAAGCAATTGAAATATTCGAAAGTCTAGGATTAAAAAACTGGAAATTTCATGAAGAGTTAGGAATCGATCGGACTGGTCAGGCAATACCAATAGGTGTCATTGATGAAAATGGAATAAAAGGAGTTTTCCGTTATTTGAAAAATTCACACACACAGGATATTCCTCGTTTTTATCGTGAACTCCAAGTCCTGACTAGTAAAAAATTCAGACACAAAAATATTGTGAATTTATTAGCCTGGACCCATGATCAAGAAAATCAATGGTATATAAGTGAAAGGGGCACCTCTTTTGAAAAATTTTGGCTAAGTGAAAAAGAAAAACAATCAGATAATCCTGTTGCTTTATTTAATAAAGCAATTGAAGTTTTAAAGAAGATTTCAAGTGGTCTTGAAGCATTCCATGAAACGGGTATTGTTCACCGTGACATAAAACCGGCGAATGTAATTATGTGCGAAATAGATGGGGTAATGGAGCCGGTCTTAATCGATTTTGGGGTTATTTACCTTCCTGAAGAAAAACGGTTGACTGATGTTGATGAGCATCTAGGAAACAAGCACTTAAGTCCCGACCATCAAATGCAGCGTATGGAAAATCCTCCGCCTTGGTTAGATGTCTTTATGTTGTCCCAATTACTAATCTGGATGCTTCAAACCATAAAAAGACTATGGCAAAGACCTCTAGACTGGAGATTTGTTCAATATCATCCTAATCTACCGGAAAATCATATTCTATTTCTCCGTGCTATTACTGCTACTTGCTCAGAGCAAACTTTAAGTCCGGCAACCGCTTCTGAACTTCTTACATTAATTAACAATATTTTACCAACAACATTTTCAATTCCAGAAGACGCAAATGCCGAAGATCGAAAGAATAAAGTAGTAGCCGAGGGTACAGCAAGGAGGAATTTAAGGTTAGCGGAAGATGCTGCTCTTATTGACAAAGGTTTTGCAATGTTTCAGATAGTGCTAAATCCTTTAATGGATGAGCTTAATAAACTTCTTGATAACCTTTCGGAATCCTTCCAAATCAGAAGAAATATTTCCGAAATCGGAGCTGGAGATTTTAAGGACAAATTTGACTCCTTAAAAAGAGGTCGGAACAATTTCCAATCTCCAATTGTGGTATTGGTAATTCGAGAAGAATCAGGATTTCACATAAACTTAAATATTTATTCAAATTATCCGCTTGAGAGTCGCACTGGACCTGGACTTTCGGAAACAAGAAACATTTTTTCCTTAATACTTGAACGTCCTGCTTTGTATGGAGTTCCAGGGCATGAACTTCCACGTCGTTATTATGAATTGTTTTTAGAAAGTTCCGGTGAAATACAACTTAAAGATGAAAATTCGATTTTAATAAGAGTTACGTCAATTGGAGATTTTCTAGCATTATTAAAAGATTTAATTATTGATCCTAAAGCATGGAGATATATTAGTGAGAGGTAATCACTTCTACTTTCTGGAACGTCGCTATTGCTAGATTTCGGAGGTTGGGTCAAAACCCCCAAGCTGTTGAATATGCCCTGAAACAAGGAATTGCGGTTTATCTCAGAACATTCAAAAGATTCTCCAAATAACAACTTGAAGGAAAATTAAAATTATGCAAAATTCGTTAGATATGCCAACGTATATTCGTGCCATCGTTTCGGACGAGGAAAAAGATGCGGTCAAAGAAAAAGCCGGTGAACTCGGTCTCAATGAATCCCAGTTAATTCGCCGAGGACTCAAGAAAATGGGTGTCGAAATCGAAGTCGAAAAATCTGTCGGCGTTTCGACCGGAACCGTCAATAATCCCGAAGGAAAAGGCGGGCGCGGGAAAGTCACACCGGAAATCGAAAAAGCGGTCCGCGCAGATTACGGAAAATTAACCTGGAAGCAGATGTCCGATAAATATGAACTTTCGGTGCGAACGTTGGGAATAATTTTGGCTGATCTGGTCGAAGCGAAGAAAGCAGAAAAATAATTCAAAATTTGGGTTTTTTCGCCCAAACCCACGAAAAGTATCAATAACGATGTTTAACGTCACATAATTCGAGAGAAAGTTTGAAATACGCATCTTATTTTATGTCTCAGGAAACAACTAACCCTTTTAAAATTATTCAAACGAAATCGTGTAAATGGCACTCTATGAAATTATCGAAAGCAAGTGTTAAAAACAGTTAAAGAGAAATTTTATAAAAAGTGGAAAGGTTTATTGATACTTTTCGTGAGTGTGGGCGGAAAACCCCGAATTGCCAATGCTAGAGAAAAAGGTAAACTACACGGCAGACCGGCAACAGCTTTTAAGAAAAAAGATGATGTTTTGAAATTCAAAAAGGACGGGTTGAATAATTCTCAGATTGCAAAGAAGCTAAAAATCAGCCGAGCATCGGTTATAAGTTTTTTGAAATAATCAATTTTGATAAATTAAATTTTTATAAGAATTATTACCAGACTTCAATTATTAGAACTTTGAATAATTTCAAAGCGTAAATTCAAGGAGAGAATTTTTTATGACTGAGCCGCAGAGTGAAAAAAAAGAAAAAGAACCGTATGTGAGAGCGCACAAACTGACAATGATTCAGATAGCTATTGGCTCGCTTGCGCTTATCGTTGCGTTCTCAGCATTTGTGGCGGCGGTTATTAAATTCCCAGTAGTTGCTAAATTTTTTCATTTGGAATTTTTACTCACCGATAAATCAGCCGAGCAAACGAAAACTGATACAGATTTAGATAATCCGGTCGTTGCAGATCAAACTTTTATTTCTGAATACAAAGCCAAAATAGAGCCGCTTTTTATTAGAGTAACAAGCAAAAAGAATTCGGATACTTTATTTGAAATTTTTAATAAAAAGTCAGATTCTAAACCTTTTCAATCATTTACCTACAATACTGCCGTTGAAAATATTATTTTTGAAGATCTCGATTTTGACGGGCTGACTGATTTTTTAATACAAGCCACAGTATTGGACAGCGCTTCCGCACATGCTGATAGTTATAAAGTTTTTGTTTATAATTCTTCAAGCAAAAGTTTTGCCTTAAATAAATCACTTACTGGTGCTTTGGCTTTTGTTTATCGTTATGACATAAATAAAAAACGTAAGGAATTAAATACCTACATTGATTGTGCGCCGGGAAGACCCGTCAAAACCGTATTTGCAATTGACTCTGATGAAAGTTACGCCGCCGAAGAAAAAATATTTAAACCAATCCATCTGTATGCCGTTAATGACGGAAAAGAATCTGATTTGACCGAGCCTGCAAATGAAAAATATTTAGGCGATGCCGAAAATTTCAGACCGTGCGACTCTTCGTTTAACTAAAATTGGGGTTTTCCGCCCACACCCACGAAAAGTATCAATAAACCTTTAAGAATTTCGGTTTTGGCTTGTAAATACTTGAAAATATGAGTTTCTTATTTTAAGTCTCAAAATCTTTAAGATAATCCAAGAATTATCTAATGAGACATAAAAAAAGACATAAATTCTGACTTGATTCAGAAACTACACTTTCTGAATCATCACTATTGCGATATTTGGGGAGGTTGGGCGGAAAACCCCAATAAATGATTTTTGCTTCCAAATAGATTCTGTCTGCGTCCAAAAACTACCCTTTTTGAACATTATTTGGTAATGCGAAATAGACACTTCTGTTAAATTTATAGCTTTTCAGAGAATCAGAAAATTTAGTAAAAACAACAAATTTAACCATCTTTTTTAGGGATTTGAGTTAAATTATCCAATTATCGCAGACAGATTTTTTACTATTGCAACTGATTCCAAGTATTATTATCGCCTTTAACTCCTTCCGGAAGTTTTAGTTTGTTTCCTTCAGAGATTAATTCGCTTTTAGTATAAGGCTTTTCATCGGAACGTTTTCCCCAACTCCAAATATTAGAACTATCTGAATAAAAGATATTTTCATAAAACTTAATATCAGGCGTTAAATATTTTTTTGATCCTTTAATACGAACTAAAAGCGGAGAATTTTCGCCCGAAGATTTTATCTTGTTTCCTCTAATTTCAATATCCTTCAATGAATCTTTGATAAGACTTCCGAAATGTAGTTGGCTATATCCGGATTCATCTTTAGATAAAACATTATCAATTATAGTGTTCCCAATGACTTTAATACTCCAAGTTTTACTGTTTTGTTTTTTGTAGTCCTTACCAATTCCCAAACCATAAACCTGGTTGCCCTTTAATGTATTTGCTTGAATTTCAATATATTCGGTTTTAACATTGCATTTGTTTTTGCAATAATTATTTTCGCTTCCCACCGAAATGCCGATACCAAAACCGCTGACGGTATTTCCGGTTACTTTGATAGATTTATCCCAATTCAAGCCTGTTCCACCATCTATATAAACTCCAGCGACAAATGGATAGGTACCATTTCCCGGTAATAAACCGGAGATAATATTTTCCGCTACTATTCCGTCCGTTGGCTGAAACTTACCTTCGCTTCCCCCAATAATGTCAATAGCTATGTTATCGACGTCACTAATGGTGTTTGCCGAAACATTAAAGTTGGAAATATTCCCATTTAAGGCAATAGCCTCACTGCTTCCTAGTCTTAAATTATTGAGCGTATTTCCTTGAATAAAAACGCCAGTAATTTTAGAGTTTGCATTTCCTTTTTGGCTTGAGCTCATTCTGACATTTATGCCATGTGCCTGTCCCAGATTATGCTTACTTTCCTTTTCAGATTTATCGACACAAGCGCCAACATACACCTGACCAATGGTCTGGATCTGATTATTTAGAATACGTAGATTGGAAATGGCCTCATTTTTAGAGTTGACAACATAAATGCCCATCACGTCGGCCGGACAATTATTTTCTTCAATAGTCCCCTCAATGTTGAACCCCTTAACAGTAACATTTTTGGCGTTTTCGATTCTAATGACAGGTTGTTCATTTTCCCCATTGAATTCGGTTCTTTTGATGAGGGGTTTATCAATTCCGGAAAGACAAACATTGTCACGCTTAATTAAAAGCGCTGTTCTACCCTTAATCTCCCCATTAATTTCAAGAAACAATGTTTTGGACTGATCGAATTCTTCAATTAATTTATTAACTTCTTCAATCGAAATATTGGAAACCGGCGTTTTTCCGGGACTTGGCTTCTCTTGGCAAATATCGGTTTGCCCAAAAGTTACAAGTGAGAAAAAAAAGATAAACAAAATCGTCTTCATATCAATAACTCCTCGTGATAACTGAGTTCACTTTGTAATTCCTTGGTCCTTCTTTTAATCCGTTTTAAGGAGTCGGACTCGGCGTTGGTGACGGCGGAGGCGGCTTCTTAAAGACAAAGTTAACATTATCCGGTTTAACCGTTATTTTTCTATCAGTATTTTTTAGCTTGATATAAAAATTAACAGGAATCTGATCATCAGACTTATTCTGTAGAGGAAAGATGGAATTAACCTCATTCCACAGCGGATCATTGCCGTTTAATTGAACCGCAACTAGCTCAACACTATCAATATTTTCTCCCGAGAGTTTGCATCTATTATCGGAACCGCAATCAAGGGTTAGTTTTGTGGGAAGGTCAACAAACTCCTGTCCTAAAGTGTACCAGTTACTCTTAGCGCCTTTTAAATCGTCAACTACTCGTATCCTGAGAAAGACCCCTTTGGGCGTGACCGGAAATTTTGGATAATACTTAAAGTTATTAACGCGTAAATTGAATGCAGTTTGTTCAACGTCTGCAACATCGGTTTGAAAAGTTATAAGGTTGCTCCCGATCTCACTTAATATCTTTTCTTCATTTCCAATATCCTGAAATCCTACGGCAATTACCTGAACAGTATATTTAAGCCCCGGATCGAAAAAGTAACCTTTATCGGTTTGAAGTTTAATCTTTATTCCGTTGACACTCGTTGGTGTTAAACAATCGTCCAATTGGATTGGTGATGAGGAGTCGGTCGACTTCTCAGGCATCAGATATTCATTTAACAGGTCCGATACGAGATTCTTTTTCAAAAACTCGGACTGACAACCATCCGAAATTTGGAAAGCAGGTCTGATAGCTTTAACTGTTGAAAGTAGTTTAGAAACTATTTCGGTGCCATCCCCGAGAACTTTCATTTTAATTTTGAATTTTTCACCCTGTCTTCGAAAAGTAGATCCGTTTTGCAAAAACAATGTTCCCTCATTTTGGAGAATCTCCCCGTTATCTAACAGTTTCTTTTTAGTTTTAAAGGTAAATTTTAACTGGTCACTTTCGGCTCCCTGTTCGTCAACATAGACAAGATCGTATTTGGTTTGGTCACTCCTAAATTCGCCGAAATTTGCGCCTTTTACGATCGCAAATTTATCGCCTTGAGCGGCGTCCACCGAATCGATAACCGGATAATCACCCAGAAGTGTAATGTCTTTAGCTATTGACGAATCTTCAAATCCGTACTGCTTAAATTGAATACTGCCTTTGCCGGGATTCATTGCAGCAGTATCGGCTTTGCCGAGTTTTATGCTTTTGAAATCGTCATCAATCCCCTCCACTTCTTTAGAACTATCCCCAAAAGTATAGATAACTTTCTCAACACAATTGGGTACCTCTGACTGAAATTTCAACTCCGTGCTCAACCCCTTTCTGAACCTGAAAAGTGTGCCCTGCGTAAATTGAACATCGATTTTTTTTGCTTTTGGCACTGTAAACGGTAATGGGATCTGTATATCTCCGTACTTAAACTTGATGTTTCCCTTAACTTCCGTCCAGTCTTCAATTTTATCCCATTGGTTATCATCGATTTTGATTTTGACAAAGCCGGGATCGGTCTTAACCTTATCTTCCGGAAATTCTATTTTTTGGCTGGCATTAGCTTCCGAAGTGGTGGGGATTTCCGCGTTGTATAAAGTAACCGAGAGACTATTAAAAAGCGGGTCTTTTAATAAATCCTTATCTAATCCCCAACCGTTGTCTCCTTTCTGGATACATGGCACTTTTGCTTCGGGTTTTATCTGCGACAGCTTAGCCGGATCGACCTTTTTTTCTCCAAAAACTGTCATTGGTACAAAGAAAACGGCCTGCCGGTCACCGGTTCGCTCGTTGTTGCTGGGCTTTGCTGCTTGATTATTCAGTTTTTGTTTCTCATTTGCGTCAAGTCCGGACTGATTGATAGTTTCAGCAGTCACCGCTCCGTCGGTTGGGTTCGATACAATAACGAATTTCCCAAATTCCTTTGTCGGCTTTGCAAAGGCCGAAACAACGGTTATAGCTTTTTTCGCAAAAAACTCGCTCCATATAATCAATGCTAGCTTTGCAATAGTAAAGTAAATGCCCATGCTCGGGAACTTATCGACAAGAATGTTGGCTGCAAGATTCGCGATCTTAAAAATAATCGTTTGGTAGGATATTCCGCTTTCGCTGATTTCTCGGATCTTATTCGTCAACGCCGTATTATTATTAAGTAAACAGCCCAGTTGCTTTTTGATAATTAATCCGTCGGTGACTTTTGGGGGTGACGGTTTCGCCTTTTCGGCGGAGGGGTTTGCCGAGGTCCCCGAGTTGGTGTTAGTCACACCGGTATTATTTGGGCTACTGTTATTTGAGGAGTTAGTGGTGCCCGCCGTTTTATTCTGGTCTTCTTCGAATTTATTTAATTCTTGCTCGATCTCTTTGGCAGCATCCGTATTTCCTTGTTCTTCGCAATTTGTCCCGTCAAATAAACGAAAAGTGTCCCTTGCTGTATAGAACAAAGCCTGCATAATTTTTCGAGTTTTAATTTCTTTAATACTAACGACTTCTATAAGTTCACTCAAAAACTTTATCTTTTGCTCCGCTAATTTAATTTGAAAAGGTATTTTTGAACTCTTGATTACAGAGGTAAAGTTGTTCTTTACTAAGTCTCTCATATTCTTTCCGTAACCACCTTTCGTTAACAAAAAGATAACCGGAAAACTATCAAACGGAACGGGAATATCGAGAAAACTATTTTCACAACCTGGTTTCTTGCACAGGTCCTTTTCCACGTATGATTTATCTTTGTACACAGAGTTTCCCAAGAGTTGTGCATTCAGTGGAACAAAGAGGATCAGGATCTTTTTATAAGGTGTCTGAGAAAACGGGACTGGGACCTTGTTTGTGTCCTCATAGCCCTCAAGTATTTTAATGGATAGCTTGTCCTTGGTGCCGTTAGGGTCGCCTTTAAGAAAGTCTATATTGTTTAATGGGACAGGCTTACCCTCTCGTTGTACATTGATTGAAAATTCGGCAAAATCGGGAGCAGGACCGCCATCAAGAGCGTAAAGATTGTTGGTGGTGTTAAAAAACAAAAAGAGTAACAGAACGAATCTGCTCAATAGGTATGGTTCGCGCATCGTAGGAGCCTCCAGATTGACTAAGGTGAAAAAGCTTTTTGTGAATGGTAAAGCTAATTATTTTCCAAGTCAATTTTTTTTATTTTTATAAGATTGGTATTTTTCAGGAAAATATCAATCTTAAAACTAAACATTTCATTTGTTTCGTCTTATTACCCATCTTCCAAAAAAACTTTCATTTATATATGAGTTTTTTAGTTGAAATGTTACAAATTATTTTTATCCTCTCAAAAACCTGGTCATTTGTTATTTTTTACTTGAAGATTATCGCAGACCAATAAAAATTCAATTTCAATTTCAATTATCGTAAGCATCGAAATAAACCTCGATGCTTATTTTAGTGGTTCTACTGGTATTTTAGTGGAAACACCATATTTTAATCACTTCAGGGTGAGGTGTGAGGTGGCTTGAAACACGCTAAACAATCATTAATCAGTTACTTAGCTGTATAATCAAAAGTGATATTTTTTCAACTTGGATTAGTTTCACTAAAATACCGGTAGAGCCATTTTAGTTTCAGCAGGGCATGAGGCAAATGACCCGGGTGCAGTTGGTTTTGGCTGGCGAGAAGCAGGGATTGCTTTGGAGATGCGCGACCGAACCGCAAAAGCCGTCTTTAATATAATTTAATAATTTCATCCAACCGCGTTGTCGGACGCTCCGACATAAATTGTTGTTTTTGCATCCAAGGTCCCGGTTTCATTGAAGCCAGTTTCAATGTTCCGTGTCCATGTTTTTTATTTATCTCGTAGATCAATTTATTGAGCATTTCGCGCCGCGGGTCAATTCTCAGTTCTGGAAATAATCGAGTGGTGACACCTGACTTTGGAATCAAGCCGGCCAGCTCGACACCGGCGCGTTTGTAGTCAATTCCCTTCTGATAGATCTTCTTTAATAATCCGGTCGCCCACTCCTGCAGCTCGAAAATATTGTCGGTCGGGTAAGCCGATTTGAACGTCTGACTTTTGGCATAGAAGTTATCAGTAAAAGGTGAACTGGAAATTAAGACCGATATTCTCCGCGCTGCTAAATCTTCGTGCTGGAGTTTCTTTACTGCCAACATGAGGAACGAGGCGACGGCGTGATGTAATTCATTAAAAGTTGTAACTGGTTCACCGAAGGAACGGCTAATGCCGATGACTTTTTTGATAGGTTTGGTCAATTCCAGATCAAAACAGCGAATGCCGTTAATCTCCAAATGCGTCCGTGCACCGGTGACGGTCATCAATTTTCTGATGGACTTGTGATTATAAAATTTGAAATCCAGAGCATTATTGACATTCAGTTTCTTCAGCTCTCCGGCATAATTTGAACCAATGCCCCAGACGTCGCCGATCTTGGTTCTCTCCAGCGCGGCATCCACGTATTTTGATTGGTAAAGATCAACCACGCCGTTCGCCTTCTTACTTTTCTTTGCCAGATTATTCGCCACTTTCGATAAGGTTTTATTGGAACCCACCCCGACTCTGGTCACTAAACCTGTCCATTTGTGCACCTTATCCAACATCTCACGGGCGACATAATCAAAACTCTTTTTTGCTTCCGCCAATTCCATAAAACATTCGTCCACTGAATACCTTTCAACATCAGGTGAGACTGTGGCTAACGTTTCATTAAACCGCCCGGACATATCAAGATAAAGTTCAAAATTCGAACTACGGACCTTGGCATCCATTTTCTCCAGTAGTTTTTTATATTGGAACATCGGCGCTGCCATCGGCACTCCGAGTTCCTTGAGCGCATCATTACGAGAAATAAAACAGCCGTCATTGGCGGACAGCACTCCGACCGGATGATCGGCTAAGGTCGGATCAAACATTTCCTCGACTGAAGCATAAAAATTCTTGGCATCTATGAGAAGGAAGGCAGATGGTTTTGAGAGTTTCGTGAGCATAGTTTAGAGACTTTGCAGCACCATATAAATCCTACCAAATTCTCGGTAGTGCATATATTCCTTGACCTCAATCGGTTGGTAATTGCCATTTTCCGAGTGTAGCGTAATTCTTCCATCCGGATCTTTCCAATAGCGTTTCATAAACCATCCACCGTTTAGTGTTCCGGCAATATAGTTTCCGTTTTTGATACTCAGAGCTTTATCCACCAGAAGCATATCGCCTTGATGAATATAGGGCTCCATCGAATCTGACCACGCAGTTCCGACGTAGGTGGTAACTGTATTTGGCACAATTTCCCTCCCAATATCAATCGCCGGTTTGAATATTTCCTCGCCTTCGTGGGGCAAAGGACCGGC
>JANOEF010000662.1:0-2110 GCA_031413075.1 Acidobacteriota bacterium
CTCAAATGTCCGACCGCCGTCGCGATTGCCCATGTTTCCGAAGATGAATTACGCGATTCACTGCTGGAGGTGAATTCGGACGAGGTTGATGCGCTGGTTCAATGCGGGACAAATCTGAGTATGGTTTCGCTGGCTGACGAAGCCGAACGGTGGCTCAAAAAACCCGTCATTGCGATTAACGCCGCGACCTGGTGGCTCGCTCTGCGTAACAACGGAATTGACGATAAAGTCTATGGTTGCGGACGGCTTTTACGCGAACATTGATTTCAGTTGGCGGTAGCAGCGGCAGTTTGCAGGGAACCACCACTGCTTAGTGCAACTGCCTCCTGCTACTCCAAAAATATGCTTTTTCCAACTCAAATAGTCGGCTCGTTTCACAAACCTAAATGGTTGTGTAATCACGAGTTAGTTTATACGCCCGAAGGCTCGTGGTGGAAAGTATCGGCCGAGGATCTGCCATCTGCCATGGATGACGCAACTCGTCTGGCCATCGAAGATCAAAATCTGGCAGGGCTCAGTTTTGTAACCGATGGTGAACAACGGCGACAAACCTTTAGTGGTTATTTTTACCGCTTGGGCGGAATTGACAGCGTCAATCGCGGGGCTATGACTTTTGCCGCCAACGACATCGGCAACGCCATTACCATGAAGGCCCGTCCAGCGATCCAAACCGACTCGCCGCCGCCGCCGCCGACCATTCCGAGGGTTGTTTCCGAAATAAGCTGGGAAGAACCGATTTTGGTAAATGATTTTGCTTTTTTGAAAAAATACGCCCGCAGTCGAACGAAAATGACGGTCATCGGTCCCTGTTCACTGGCATTACGGGTGGCGGATGAACATTATGGAGCGCTGGACAGATTGAGCTTGGGGATGGCGGATGCGTTGAATAAAGAGCTTCACGCACTTGAACGGGCCGGAGTTGATTTGATTCAGATTGACGAACCCGAAGTTCATTTTCGCTATTCGCAATTAAAAGATTTTGCTCAAGAGGCAATTAATCGGACAATTCATGGTTTAAAAACGACGACCGCCGTCCACGTCTGCTTCGGTTATTCTAAAAATATCGCAGAAAAACGGACTAATCCTATTTATGAGAGTGCTTTAGAGTTATTGGCTTCGACCGCTATTGACGAAATTAGTCTGGAATACGAACAGCCGGCTTACACTCCCGAACTTTTGACGCATTTGGGAGATAAAGGCGTGATTTTAGGCTTGTTAAATTTGGACACCGAGGCCGAAGTTGAATCGGTTGAGCATATCGTTTCGCGGGCGACGGAGGCCTTGCAGGTGGTGCCAAAAGAAAAACTTCGGTTGGCCTCAGATTGCGGAATGTGGTTTCTTTCGCGTGAACGAGCCTTTGGAAAAATCGCTAATTTAGAAAAAGCCGCCCAAGTTTTGCGAAAAGAGTTTGAATAAAAGTTATGAAAATTTTCGTTATAGGTTGCCAATACACAGGACTTGCTGCCGCCCGATGGTGGAAAAAACAAGGTCATTTTGTGACGGTCACCACTACTCGCGAAAGTCGGGTGGCAGAACTTTCCGCACAATTTGATCGGGTGGTGGTGATGCGTGGAAGCGAGTCCGAGCCGATGCACAGGGTTCTGCCCGAACAAGATGCGGTTCTTTTGAGTGTTGCCGGCGGAATGATCGAAAAGGACGGAAAAGTTGTCATGGATGCTGACGCCTATACCGATACTTATCTCGGAACGGCAAAAAACATTGTCGAAGCATTAAAAAATGCCCCCTCGGTCAAACATTTGACTTTTCCGAGTTCGACCAGTGCTTATGGCGATGGCTTTGGCAAAGATCTGGTGACGGAAGGCGACGCCGCCAATCCGTTGAGCATTTTTCAGAGTGTCTATGTCGAAACCGAGAATGTTTTGCTTTCTGCTCAGACCGAAACCAGAAAAGTTTGTATTCTCCGGACCGGAAACATCTACGGCATCGGACGTGAGCTGAAAATGCAGGCCCAAGCGATGTCGGGAAAAACCGTTCCGCTCGATGGCGAGGCGGGGGCGATGATCATTCACCGTGACGATGTGGTTCGCGCCGCCGACTTTGCTTTGAGCCATCAATTAAGCGGGATATATAATTTGGTCAATGACGTCAT